>CALKCX010000015.1 GCA_938083015.1 uncultured Microcaldota archaeon | reverse complement strand
AATGTTAATGTATATATAATATTAAAAACCTATCCAGATGGCCTAACGTTCGTCATTTTTTAACTCTTGGTGCTAGATCTTTTTTTCTAAATCTCGTACTACCACATTTTCTACACTTTGTCGCATTTATACTATTCTTTGTTTTACACTTTAAACATATCTTTTGCTGCATTAATTCAGCATTTGCCTCAGCAATTTTGCCCATAATCTCACCAATGGGCCTGGTGGGATTTGAACCCACGACCTCTCGATTATCAGTCGAGCGCTCGTGCCTGGCTGAGCTACAGGCCCTAATTATTTATTATAAAAACATTTAAAAACTAGTTTATATTAAAAAGAACATGAGAAAGTTAGAAAAAGAATTGAAAACTTTAGGATTAAATAGTACGCCAATCTATGAAATTCTCAATAGAAAAAGTGCTGTAAAAAGACCTAAGCTTGATACTAAACCAGAGATTAAAAGTATAAGTTCCGAAACACTTAGAAGAGCAATTCTTGGAGAGAAAGAAGATATGCCTCAGTAGCTCAGTCTGGTAGAGCGACCGCCTCGTAAGCGGTAGGACGAGGGTTCAAATCCCTCCTGGGGCTTATGCTCCGACCGGGATTCGAACCCGGGTCGCTGGCTTGAAAGGCCAGCATCCTGGACCACTAGACGATCGGAGCTAATATTCTTTATTTACGATATATTTAAAAGCATTAACTTTATAACTAATAGCATGATATACATCGTATTATTCTCTTTATTATTATTTTCAGCATGTATAGAAAATATGCAAGAACTAGATGATAAACAGAAAACAAAGATCAAAGATACGATTAAGAAACTTATATCAATAAGTTCTCAAAACAGTATATCACCCAATATGATAGACGTAGATATAAAATCTTATAGATATGATTCGGATCTTCTATTTGTAAATGCTACTATTACAATACAAAACAACAGATTAGGTGAAACAGAGTTTGTATTTAGTAAAGATTTAAAATATATAACTTTTGGCGTTATAGATATTTCTAAAATACTTGATGAAGAAACATCCTTGAAAGATTATAATCAAGAAAATAAGATTATTAAAGATATAAACCTTAACGATATCCCATATAAAGGTAATCCTAATGCTAAGATAAAACTAGTTGAATTTAGCGATTTTGAATGTCCATTCTGTAAGAGATTCTATACTAGTACTTTTAAACAACTTAAAGATGAATGGATAGATCAAGGTAAGTTAGTAATGTATTATATGCATTTCCCTCTAGAACAGATACATCCTAAAGCTGAACCTTCTGCAAGAGCTAGTTATTGTGCTTATAAACAAGGTAAATTCTGGGAATACCACGATTTATTATTTGAAAAATTAAATGCTATAAGTAACGATTTAAATGGTTATAAAAGTCTTGCCCAAGAATTAGGATTAGATCTTGATAAGTTTTCAGAATGTTATAACAGTGATGAAGCTAAACGAAGAGTTCAATATGAAGCTGGAATTGGATTTGAAATAGGAGTAAGAGGTACTCCTTCATTTCTAGTAATAGTTGATAAAAGCTTAGATAAGAATAAAGTTAGAGAAGCTGCTATGCTTGTAAATGGACAGGTATTTGAGAGTGAAAATAATTACATCATATTTTTCAGTGGTGCATATCCTTATTCTCAGTTTAATGCAATGTTATCTAAACTATCTTAAATGTTTTAAAAGCTTCGTAATTTATATATTAATATGAGAGGTCAGGTAGGTGTTGAATATCTTGTAATATACGCTATAGCATTAGTAATATTACTCGTAGTAGTAGGTTTGGTATTGCAGATGTTTACAAGCACTTCTTATACACCAAGATGTACTTCAGATAATCCTATGATAATCTGTAAAGACAACATATTTGGGTTAAGTAAAAATAGTACTGGTAATAATCTTGTAGCTTCTGTTAAACTATTAAATGGTAATCAAAGAGATATTACAATATTAGCTGCAGCTTGTTATGTTGGTAAAACTGTCCCATCAAATTTAAGATATACATCATTGGGTAATATCAATGTTAGAGCACAAGAAACTAGAGATATAACAAATATAGGTTGTGTAGATAGTAACAATCAACTTGTTAGCTTCTCTTCAGGTGCAGGTTTTGATGGAACATTAGAAATAGTATATAGATTTACAGACGACGTAGTATCAAACAGAACTGTAAGACTATACATAACTGGTAAGATGGGCTAATATGAAGGGGATGCAAAAAAGACAATTCCAGATGCCTACTAATTCTGGGTTTCTACAATTCTCTATAGCAGAAGAACTTAGTGGATATAAAATAGATGTAAATACGGCAATACTTGTAATAATAACATCAATACTATTCATCAAGATAGTAGCTCTGATAGTTTAGACAGATCAATTTCAACCTGTTCAGATTTTTTCATATCTCTTAATACAATAGTTTTCTTCTCTTTCTCCTTTTTTCCTACAATTATTACTTTATCATAAATCTTAGATGCGTATTCTAACTGTTTTCTTAAGTTTCTATTTTCAGTATTCATATCTACAACAATACCTATAGATCTAAGATGATTGGCTATTGATTTCGCGTATTCTATATCATCTAACCATGCTAAAAATACCTTTCTATTGGTTTCTTTATAATCTACAAGATCGAATAATCTACTTACTCCTATGCTCATACCTACATTGTCTTTTTCATCAAACAGAGAATATCTTCCACCTCCACCAATACTTATGTTTAAATTAGGTACTGATATTTCAAATATTTCAGCTGAATAATAATCTAGACCTCTAACCATAGTAGGTTTAAAATGACAGGGCAAAGCTAACATTCTATCATAGGCCTCTTTAGAATAATTTTCCACATCTTCTAATTTAATATTTAAAAGCTCGTCTAAGTATCTAACAGGTATCTGTTCTTTCTCTAAATTCTCTCTTACCCAAATAGGACCAAACCTATCTATCTTATCTATAATTCTAAAAAATTTACTTCTAAATTCTTGATCTAAATCCTCTACAAACTTATCTAAAAATCTTCTATCATTCATGTTTATAACATATTGTAAATTAAATTTTGATAATGCCTTGTTTATAGTATCAAGTATATCTAAAGTAGACCATATTGTAGAACTTCCAACTATATCTATATCTGCTTGTATAAACTCTATATATCTCATCTTTTGAGGTTCTTCATTTCTAAATACTTTACCTATAGTGTATCTCTTAATAGGTCTGGGCAAATCTCTATTTTCAGATATATATCTTATTAAAGGTATAGTATGATCGAATCTTAAACCTATATTATCAAAATAGAATATTTGTTCTTTAATCTCTTCTCCTCCTTTCTTAAGTAAAATATCAAGAGATTCGAATATGCTACCATCATAACCAATATAACCATGTAATTTAAACGTTTCCTCAATATTGTCTAATATCCATTTTAGCTTTCTATATTCTTGACCAAAATATTCTCTTATTCCACCTATCATTAACAACTCTCACCGATTAATTTACATGCATCAAAACGATTGGTCATACTAACATAAAAAGATAAGCACAATCTTGGTTTATTAGTTTGAAGACATAATTCAGGAATATTCTTAGATACGGCCATTTTATATATGTCTTCTTCTTTATAATGTCCAGATTTAACCAATGCCAATGTTGTTATCAAATCTATTGTATTTCTTATATCAATTCTATTATACTTTTCTATCTCTAAAGGAAACTTTCCAACATCATCTATACCAAGAGTTATGTTAACCTTTAAATCTCTGGTAATGTTTTCAGAAATAGTAACAATCGTACTATTTATCTCATAATTACCACGATCCATATTAAATCTAGCTTCATAAGCTATATACTTTCCTAAATCAGATAATCTATAACCAAGTTTTGTAGCATCTTCTATAGTTATATTTTGAAATCCAAAGTATAAAATATAAGTATTGTCTACTCGATTTATTGATAAGTTTATAGACATTAAATTATCTAAATACTTCTTCTCAGCTTCTAATACAGATTTATTAAATATATAATTGAATATCTGATCTCCACCGTAATTACTAAAAGCTATTTTAAAAACATCTTTAGTAGTACAATTTAAATAATTATTCAAAACTCTAACACAATAATACTCTGTGTTGTTTTTATAAGCATAATACACAAAACTATCGTCACCATAGACATCTACGATTATATTGTAATTATCTTTACTAACATTTACTTGAACTTTACTTTCCATATCTCTGTATCTCTCATAAGCAACATAGCTATAATTTTTATCTTCGATCATCTTTTCCCAATAAGATAAAATGTTATCATGATAGCTATTGTTAAACTCGAGCTTTATAGGATCTTGTTGATTTATATTTTGTTCAACACACCCAACTAATATTAACAATATTGCCCATATCATGTCTGTTTATCTATAAAAAACTTATTTAAAACCTGCTTCATATACTTATAGGTTTTACTCACAGTCTCTAAGTTTCTATTACCAGATAATATTATTTTGCCATTCCTAAATATCAATGCCGTAGAATCGTATCTATCAATCCATGCCATTAAACCTGGGAATTGATCAGGTTCATATTCTATTATAAGATCTAATTCTCCACTTCCAGCTTCTGCCAATAATCTATCTATATCTATGTTTTTACCAAATTCCACTAAAGCTACATAATTAGGTATATTATATTGTATCTTTTCAGGATTTAATTCTGATTTAATAGCATTAAATCTAACTAGATCTTGAATTAATTGTTTTATCGTAATTCTAATATGATCTTCAGATCTATTGCCTACGATTACAATTCTTCCATTTCTAAATAATAATACTGTAGTACCTGGATTCATATATCTTATAATAGCACCTGGAAACTGTTCTGGTTCATATTCAACGTTTTCAGCTTGTCTAGCAAATCTATCGATATCAACTTCAGTATTAAGATCAGCAGATGCGACCATGTTAACAATCTGAATATTATTCTTATCCATATTTAAATATTCTTGAGGAATCTTTTTAAATCAATCGTATAAAAATAAATTCATGAAAAGATCTAGGGGATATTTAAGTAAAACTCTAAAAGGACTTAAAACTAAGAGAAGATTAACTCCAGCTGATTTTGTAAGAGAATTTCAAATAGGAGAAAAAGTAAGAATAGATCCAGTTCCATATTATAAACAAGGACAAATACCTCATAGGCATTATAAGAACATGACCGGAGAAATATTAGAAAAAAGAGGTAGATGTTACGTAGTTAAAGTAGAAATTGGTAGTGTTGCTAGAAAATTAATATTATTACCAATACATCTTAAGAGACTATGAAGATTATTGAATATCGATCTATTCCAGAGGCCTATATCAAGGCCTATATTCCATTAGAAGATTATAATTACAATATTAAACTTCAAAATCTACACATGGAATCTATAGATCCTGCTGATTTAAAATATGAAAAACAGCTTAGAGAGATTGTGCAAACAGATGAAATCTTAGCTAAACTTATAGATCTAAAGCCTAAAAACAAGGATATGATATTGCAGATTAGTATACAATATGGACAACCACTCAATGACGAACAGATAGATAAGATTATAAAGATATTTAGTTAAATAATTAAATATGGAAGATTATGCATACGTTTTAGATATTATCATATCAAACAGGGGAAATTCTGCCTATCTAATAGGCACCCATAATTACACTCTTCTCATAGGTGCAATCAAAGAAGGATTAAATCCTAAGATCGGTGAAAAGTATTACATAGGCAAGGATAAGAATAAAAGAGATGTAATTGAGATGATAAAAAATAGGATTTCTTTTCAAGAATTAAATGATAGGGCCAAATCAAATCTTAAAGATGTATTAAAAAAGATAGTAATTGAAAAAGAAAACGAATATGTGCAATTTTTAAATACAGCTCAACCTATTAATGCTAGAACTCATACTTTAGAATTCTTACCATATATAGGTAAGAAAACTTTAAGAATTGTGATAGAAAACAGACCTTATCAAAGCTTTGAAGACTTTAAAAGCAAAACAGGTTTAGATGCCGTTGAAATATTTTCAGAGAAGATATTTAGAGAACTTAGCGGACGAGATCTAGTAAAAATATTAACGATAAGATATTAACATGATATGCGAAATCTGTGGTAAGCGAAAAGCAACTCGTACTATATCTATTGAAGGAGCAAAAGTAGAAGTATGTAATCATTGTTCAGGATCAATTGAAACAGAGATAAAAAAAGAGCAAAAACCTAAAACATATACATTGTATAGACCAGTCAATAATATCAAGAATATATTAGAAGAGTATATGAAGAGTAATTCCATATCTTTAAAAGATTTATCTAATAGGACTAAAATTTCAGAAATAGATATTAAAGCAATTATAGATGGAAGATTAATAGATAAGGAAAAGATAAGAAGATTAGAAAAGATTACAGGTAAAACTTTGATAGAAAAAATTACAATTGTAGACACTCCTGATCAACATAAAGCGGATGATAAAATTAAATTAGAGGAATTTATAGATGGGGAGCGATCTTAAAGACTTAGTCGAACCTATTGCCAAAAATATATCTATATCAAAACTAGCTGGTAGAATACTTGCAATAGATGGCAATAACATAGCTTATCAATTTCTATCCGCTATACGTTCTATAGACGGAGATTATTTAAGAGATAATGAAGGTAATATTACATCACATCTCTCTGGTGCGTTTTATAGATTATCGTATTTTTTAGAGAATAGAATAAGACTTGCTGTTGTGTTTGATGGAAAACCACCTAAGTTTAAATATAAAGAAATCTTTAGAAGAGAACAAGTTAAAGAAGAAAAAGGACTATACTTTAATAGAGAAATGAGAGACGAGATGATTAAACTATTAGATGCTATGGGCATATTTACTATGATAGCTCCGTCTGAAGGAGAGGCCCAAGCTAGTTATTTAACAATTAAAGGTAAAGCATATGCTGTGTATAGTCAAGATTATGATAGTTTCTTATTCGGAGCAATAAGAGTGGTTAGAAATTATAAAAACGAGACTATGGATTACGTTGAATTAGATAATTTAATTAAACATCTTAATTTAGATAGAGAAAAATTAGTATTGTTAGGTATGTTGATAGGTACAGATTATAATGAAGGTATAAAAGGAGTTGGGGCAATCAAAGGTCTAGAAATGGTCAAATCTATTGATAAAAACAAAATATTACATATGATTTCAGAAGAAAATAACGTAGATGCAGAAAGCATATTTCAATTCTTTATCTCTCCCCCTGTAGTAGATGTAGACATTAAATTCAAAGAATTAGATGAAGATTTGGTTAAAGAGATATTAGTTGATAAACATGGATTTTCTAAAGATAGAGTAGAGAAGAGATTAGAAGCTATAAAACATGGATATAAGTTAAGAACTGTATTTGATCTATGAGATTACTATATACTACTGATACTTATCATCCTAATATGGACGGAGTAGTTAGAACTATTGATTTATTAGTAGATGCTCTAGAAAATATAGGATATGAGATTTCGATAATTGGACCTAAAACGAATATACAGGTTTCAAATTATCATGGATACGATGGATTTGAATTACCATTCTATAGAGATTATAAACTTATTATACCTAATTTTAAAGATATCTATGAAGTAGATCTTGTACATAACCATGGTCTAGGTCTAACAGCTATATATGGTATAAAATTGGCAAGAAGATTAAATATAAATGTTATTGGACATTATCATACTGATATAGTTTATGCTACTCATTATGTAAAAGCACCGAGATTTTTAGCAAAACTTTATGTTAAACATCTTTTAAATAGCTATAATATGACATTTTCCCCTTCTCCTAAAATAGAAAGACGATTAAGAGAATATGGTGTTAAAAACGTATCTACTCTTGAAATTCCAATAGATATAGATAAATATCAATTTTCAGATAGAAAAGACGAGTATCTATTACATGTAGGAAGATTAGTAAAAGAAAAGAGACTTGATATTATATTTCCTTATTTAGAAGAATTAGATATACCTTTATATGTTGTTGGAAAAGGACCAGCAATGGATTATTATAAAGCTAAATCTGAACAATACCGTATAGATGTAAGATTTCTTGGATTTGTAGAAGAGAATAAACTAATAGAATTGTATCGAGATGCTAAAGCTTTAGTATTCGCTTCTGATTTTGATACTTTTGGATTGGTATGTGTAGAGGCAATGGCATCTGGAACACCTGTAATTGCACATAAAGATACGGCAATAGCTGATTACTTAAGTTATGATATGTTATTCTATGATAAGGATAGTTTTATTAGAAGCTTTCAAAATCTAGATAAAATAGATAAATATGAAATGAGAAAAATAGCAAGTAGGTTTGATATAAATAATATAGTTAAAAAATACGATGAATTTTATAAAATAATGATGAATAAAAATTGATGCCTATTAGCTTTTATTTTTTATCGCCCTCAAGAGTAATAAGAAGCGTATTGAGTTTATATTGTATCTCTCTCAATAATGGGCGCTCCTCTTCATTGATTGGGGTTATTAATGAAAACTTTAATTCAAAATTACGTACCATATTTTGCATTTTTTGTCTATCCTCTTTCCCTAGATATTCTTTTCCTTTTCTTATCCAGTCTTTCATGTCATAAAGAACATCTATTATACGCCCAAGAAGATCCTTTCTTCTATCTTCAAGCTCTCTTATTTTATCATTTAATTCATTTAATTCTTTTGTTGTTTTAGATAAGTCATTTAATGTTATAACTACCAAAAGCATTCCCTCGTTAAATACAGATATTATATATTCTCGTTCTGATTGATTAGGAAGGATAGGAACATATAGAAAAGAATTTCTAAGTATTGGTGGTAGTGGATATGTCATATATACTGGTTCGGAGACTGTCTTTATTTTTTTCTTTATTGGTATTCCTTCTAGCTCTATTCTCTCCATACTTACTTGACTTTCTGGCTTTTTTATGTCTATGTTAGCTTTTCTACTTCTCTGATCCATAGGTTCTTCGGATTTTTTAAAACTGCCATTCATAATTTATTTATAACAAAGTGTTTAAAAACTTTTCTATATATTAATTTTTCTCAATAATGTTATGATGATAGGAATCATAATTTTAATTTGTTCTTCATCTAATGTTACAACAGAAGTGTCTTGATTATAATGATCTATAATTAATGTATATTTTTTGTCTTCAAGTTGTTCAATCTTAATATTTCTAATTCCGTGATAATAAATTCTCATCAAAGGCTGTAGAAGTCCATCTTGTCCTCTTATATATTCTCTTATTTTATCAGGATTATCAAGAAATGCTTTCATAATTTCATGATCGCTTAATCTTATCAACATATCAATCGTATCTTTATCCATTCTTCTAAACGTTGATTCTTTAAGATCTATTAAAGGTATAGGTAAAAATTGTATATTTTCTAAAACACCAAGCTCGGCCAGATATACAATTTTATTTCCTCGATCTCTGCCAAACAATGCTATAAATGCATCTTTATTAATCAGGCCTGCTTTATAAGCTTTCATTAAGTCAGGCGATAGATATATGCTTTCTTGACTAGGTTTAGAGCTCTGTTTAGGTGATGTGTCTGCAGGTGGATTGTTATTAGATAGTAAGGCCGCTCGTAGATTCTTATCAACTAAATTAGCTATGCCATAAGTTCGAGACACCCATAAATTTTGAAGCGATAAACCAAACCCTGTATTAGATGTACCAGTTTCTCCAGACAATACACCTTGATATGATACACCGGTTTCTTTAACATCAGGCAATACATCTGTTTCTCTAACATCAGATGTAGATACGCCAGGTAATACATCAGTCTCTCTAGGCAATACACCTGTTTCTCCGGACGATGCACCTTGACGCGATAAACCAAACCCTGTATTAGATGTACCAGTTTCTCCAGGCAATATACCTTGATATAATACACCTGTTTTTCTAACATCAGTCGTTTCTTTAACATCAGTCAATACAACTGTTTCTTTAACATCAGATGTAGATAAGTCAGGTAATACAACAGTCTCTCTAGGCAATACACCTGTTTCTCCGGACGATGCACCTTGACGCGATAAACCAAACCCTGTATTAGATGTACCAGATACACCTGTTCCCCCAGCTTCGGATAATATAGGTTGATAAGATGACATTCTTATTAGATTATTAATTGAATTAGCTACATTAAATTCC
>CALKCX010000014.1 GCA_938083015.1 uncultured Microcaldota archaeon | reverse complement strand
ATAATCAAAGAACAGGAAACAAATCAAATTACAGAAGATCAATCTAAATCAGAAGAAACATCTACACCTAAAGTTACCACTCCAATCACACCTATTATAGATACGATACATAGTATATTCATATCTTCTACTAGAAATCTTATATTGCCTATATTTAGTTTAATTCTGTTATTAGTTATAATATCAAGAATGGTCAGAATTTATATTATAAGAACAGAAAATGATGTTATTATAATTGCAAAGAACTTATTAGATAGGCCTGTTAAAGGACTTAAAATTATAATTCTAGATCAAGAATACACGACAGATGAACAGGGAATGATAAAAACCAATTTACCAGTAGAATCTAATAACATCAAGATAAAGGGCTTCTGGATAAGGTTATAACACGGGCCTGGTGGGATTTGAACCCACGACCTACGGCTTAGAAGGCCGTCGCTCTATCCAAACTGAGCTACAGGCCCTATCTTGATTAGTATGCGGCCACCGGGATTCGAACCCGGGTCTTCAGCTTGGCAAGCTGACATCCTACCACTAGACTATGGCCGCTAATTCTATTATTATAAGTAATATATAAAAATCTTATGCTCCGACCGGGATTCGAACCCGGGTCACTAGCGTGAGAGGCTAGCATCCTGGACCACTAGACGATCGGAGCTATTTTTTTATTGTAAATAACTTTTAAAGCTATTTTGACTTAATTTCATCTCTAATACGTTTATAAATTTATCAAGATCATCTTCTGGTATTGTAAAACCACCAGCATTAGTATGGCCCCCGCCTTCCCACAATCTATTTTCAGAATATATACTGTCTATCATTTTTCCAACATCTATTATATTGCTTCTAATACTAATCTTTAGTATATCATCATCTTTACTTACACCTACCATTGTATTCTTGTTTGAGCTTTGACCAGAGATTATACTAGTAACAACTCCTATTATAGAACTATCTATATATCCTCTTCCATCTAACCATATGTAATTATTTCTATACTCAATATTCTCATAAGCATATTCAAGAGCAGAAGAAAGATCACGCTGATACCCTTTCCATATATTTATACCTTGATCTAAAGCATCTTTTTCTCCCATTACTAATTTTATTCCAACCATAGCTTTTCCCTTTCTACCAGTAGCATTGACAATACTACTTAGTTCATTCATATCTATATTGTAAAAAGGTTTCATCATAAGTATTTCGCCGTATATGTCATTCAATATACCTAATCTATGAGCTTTTTCAAGAACATGTTTCAAAAATACTCTTTTTTCATCAGGATTTAAACTATTGTAATCTCTCCATATTCCATTTAATTTCTGCTTGATATTCATACTATCTATATATTTTATAGCTTGTTTTTTATCTAAAGCAAAATCTTTGAATATATAGCTTAGCATTACGAATAAAGGTCTTTTGTATTTACCATAAGTTTTTAGATCTTTTGTTATTATAATTTCTCGATCTTTAATTGCCTGTTCTAAAAGATCTAAGTTTTTACCTAAAAATGGGTATTGTCTATCTCCTATTGCTCCTAATATTGCTATAGAGTAAGATGAAGATGTTACCAAGCTTGCCATACCAGCTGATGATATAGATTTGCTTCCATCTATTCCAATTAGATGAGCGTTAAGTAAATTTGGATTTGAAGTAGGTATTAATGGATAATGATGATCAATTACAATTGCATCTTTTAAACTATCGATATGGTTTGTGCCTACATCTAATATAATCTTTTCAGGTATATCTTTAAGTTCTTCTACTCTAAATCTGTTTATACCTTTTACAGTTTTTATCTCAGGTTGTTTACCATGTTCTAAAAGAAACTTATATATTATGGCCGCTGATGTTATACCATCTGTATCATAATGATGTATTATAGTTGGATTTTGTAATGATAATATTTTCTCTTTAAATTTCTGGAATATCTCCATAGAGTTTCACTGCAATCTCTCTTAAAGTACCCGCAAAGTATATTTGTGTTTCATCACTTATATATACCTTGGCATCCCATCTTTTATTATTTAAATAATCACTTGAAAAATGATATGTTAATACATCGTTACCTGGACTAATCGTATTAAACGCGGGCATTATTATAACATCGTCAAAATCTAAAAAGCACATGTATCGAGCTGATGTAAATCCATTTCCAAGTTCTATTACTGGATGTTCATGACCTATTATCAAAGTCTTATTTTGAGGTTTTAAATCATGTCCATGTGTTAAAATATAATTACCAATTTCTAAACTATCAAGTATTTTAATTTCTGTTTTATTTATAAAATTTATACCTTTATCGTGATTGCCCCCTAATATAATTATTTCGTTAAATCTATCATTTGCCTTCCAGAGAAACCATCTTACTAAATCTATATCTCTTAAATCAAATCTGTGTTTAACATCTCCCATCAATACTAGTCGACTTACTTTATATTTATCTTGCAAAATCTCTAGTTTTTTTAACATGTATTCAGTATTTGCAGCTCTTCCCAAACCCACTTCTCTTTCTATACCAATGTGTAAATCACTAACAAGAAGATAATTTTCTAATACTATAGCTCCCATTGGGTCAACTTTCAAGTCTTCCCTCATTTTTCAACATGTTTATTATTCTAATTAGATGTGCTCTTTTATCTATTGCCTCTATTCTATCTGTTAAATTAGAACTCATTATATTAGCGGCAAATGGAGAAGGAGCTGGTAGATTGACAACATGCATTGTTCTTTTCTTTAATCTCTGCTGATAATCCCAAGCTTGCTCTATTCTAAGATCATTATTCATAATCTCATTATACGCTTCTTTAACATATACGTTTTTTAAATCATAACCTATCATATCTTTTATTCTATTGGCAATATTCATTATAGATACGTTGCCTGTTTTTAATGCAAACATTCTAATTAACACGTCTTTAAATTTTAAAGAATACCTTTGTGTACCGTGTATTATTCTTCTTATGCTCTCTATAAAGCTATTCTTATCCATCTCTAGAATGTTTTCTACATCATCTTTATATATATCGGCATTTTCTGGTAAGTATATGACAAAACCGTAATCGCTTACCATTACTAATATTTGATCAGTTATGTTTTTATGTATATAATCCATGTATAGTTTTGACATTGCCTCATTTGCCCTTCTACCGGCTACGTAATGAAAAGCATAACCATGTATAAGCTTATCTATCTTATTTTCATACCAATGTTCTATTAAAATATCTTTGTCATCAGGAATTACTCCAGAATACATCTTTTGATACATTATATAATCTTTAATTTGAGATGCGTATTTTCTATTTACTCCTAAGTATTCTGATATTTCATCTATATTCATATGTTCTGCTAACCCCCTAAACAGTTCTATATCTAAAGCTGTTTCATAACTTAAAGGTAATACTTCTGAATACCAACTTGGAATATTAGGTGGTTTTTCAGTCTCTAAGTTTACTATTACTCCATTTTCATGAACACCAATCATTCTATAATTCTTTCCTCCTAATACAAATACGTCACCAACATGTATCATTCTAGCGTATCTTTCATCTAGATAACCAACTAAATAACCATCTTGTTGATAAACTGGAATTTTGACCTCTTCTGATATAGTACCTGCATTTTGCATAAATAAGCTTTTAGGATATGCTAATAGTATTTTTCCATCTTCTATTCTTATCTTTGATTTTACAATATCCATATAACCATTTGCAAGTAGATTTATTAAATCAAGATAATCTTGATATTCAAGAGTACTATAAGAATAACTTGTTTTAATTATTTTATATAAATCGTCAACTGTGTGATTTTCTAAATAGCTTACAGAAATTATATGTTGGGCCAATACATCAAGACTATTCTTAGGTATTTGTATTGTATCGTATTTTTTCTCATATATGTTTTTATTTATAATTAAATCTTCGATAAACGTATCAATATCTCTTGTTATAAATATACCTCTACTTACTTGAGATAAATTGTGACCAGCTCTACCAATTCTTTGCAATGCCCTAGCTGCGCTTTTAGGAGAATCTATGAGTATTACCAATGATATATCTCCAATATCAATACCTAATTCTAAACTTGCCGACGAGAAGATTGCCTTAAGTTTACCTTCTTTCATCAACTTTTCAACGTTTAATCTTTCATTTCTACTTAGACTAGAATGATGTATCCTTATTTGACCTTGTTCTCCCATGGTTTTTTCTATATAATATCCTAATTCTTCCGCTCTACTTCTAGTATTGGTAAATATCAACGTGGATTTTTCATTTGCAATTAGATGTTTTAATCTATCTTTAAGTTTCATTTCTAATATTTCGTATTCTTCCATGAAATCATCTGCAACAGTCTCTACTTTTATATCGTATTGTTTTGAATAAGATACATCTGCGATATAGCATTCTCGACCTTCTCCTACTAAGTATTTAGCAACTTCTTCCAATGGTGCCACAGTTGCAGATAATCCAATTCTTGCAAATTCTCCATAGTATCCTAATCTTGCTAAAGATAATGCTAAGCTAGTTCCCCTTTTATTATCTGCTAATGCGTGTATTTCATCTATAACAACCCAATCCAATTTTTTCAAATTCTCTAACATTTGAGAGCTTTGCATTAATAATAACGATTCTGGAGTTGTAATAAGTATATGTGGAGGTTTTCTTTTAAGTTTAGTTTTCCTATATTGAGTAGTATCACTTGTCCATATACCAATAGAGATAGTATGAGGTATGTATTTGTTTAAATCATCTAGTATAGAATTAAGGTTTTTCTCCATATCATTGTTTAATGCCCTTAAAGGTGATACATAAACAGCGTATATTCTATCTTCAAGAGTTTGTTTTTTACTCATTACCACAAGTTCATTTATAATACCAAGAAATGCAGATAAGGTCTTACCTGAACCTGTAGGAGAACTTATAAGTATGTTTTTTCTATTTATTATATACGGTATTGCATATCTTTGTGGAGGAGTAAACTTACGATACCTATGTCTAAACCACATTGCCACATCTTCATCTAACATTTCATATATGTTAGATTCTGCATATTGTTTAGCGTGTTTGATCATGCTTTTATAGCTCCGTTATCTTTTTAATAATTTTTATAGCTCCATTTAAAGTCATATTTGCACCTATTGACATGATCAACAAACCAAATATTTTATTTATTATCTGTAAGGCCTCTTTACCTAGGTATTTAACTATAATATTACTTGATCTTAAAATTATGTAAGCTGTTATCATTGACATAAGTAATGCTATAAGTATAACCATAATATCGAAATCTTGTTTTAAAGTAATTATCGTACT
Source organism: uncultured Microcaldota archaeon (assembly GCA_938083015.1). Lineage (GTDB taxonomy): Archaea > Micrarchaeota > Micrarchaeia > Anstonellales > J096 > JAADEL01. Next base: position 16,673 of record CALKCX010000014.1, on the reverse strand, counting down.
TATCAATCCAGGACCTGTAAGCATAGGAGTTGCTATTAACACAGAAGCTCTCTGTTCAGAACTATGTTCTTTAGATCTTAAGTTTATATTCAACGTATTCTCAAGTCCAAGTAAGAATAATACAACACCTCCTGCAACTCTAAAAGCATCTAAATCTACGCCTAAAAATTTTAGAAAAATGTCACCGATAATCAAGAAGATTATGGCAAGGATAAAAGCTAATCCAACCGCCTCTAAAGCAATCTTAGGCCCATCTTGAGGTTTATTTTGAATAGATGAAAGATACAATGGAATACTAGCTATAGGATTTAATATGAAGAAAAGCTTTGAAAATATGGTTAAAATCTCGGTTATCATGCTTTTATTCATAGAAACTTTTTTAAATTTATTATAGGATAAATTGACATGGAAAACATTCTTAAGACTGGAACTACTACTATAGGGTTTGTCATAAAAGAAGGAGTAGTTCTAGCTACTGATAAGAGGGCAAGTATGGGGTATTATATTGCTAGTAAAAACGTGAATAAAATAGCGAAAATAGATGATCATATTGGTATGACCATAGCTGGCTCAGTAGGTGATGCTCAATTTCTAATTAGACATTTACAAAACGTATCTAGAATGTATAGATTAGATAACGAAAGACCTATTCCTGTATCATCATTAGTAAATTATCTATCTAATATATTATTTTATTATCGATATTACTCACCATTTTTAATACAATTAATAATTGGTGGTTATGACGATAGACCAAGATTATATAATCTTGATATGGCAGGAGGTGTTACTGAAGAGAAGTATACGGCCACAGGTAGTGGTACAACATACGCGATATCTATATTGGAAAATCATTACAGATATGATATGAGTATTTCAGAAGCTATAGAATTAGCAGAGAGAGCTGTTAGTACTGCTATGCAGAGAGATATGGGAAGTGGTGAAGGAATAAATGTTGCATTCATATCAAAAGGAAAATTCGAGTGGATCAAAAACTAGCGTATTATTAGATAGTCTTTACAAGTATGCAAATAAATATCCAGAAGATCGAACAACAGATAGGTTATTAGATAGAATAAAGCGGCCCCTTCAATATATTGCAAATAGAGATATAGCTAAGCTAAATTTAGAAGGAAGACCTGATCAAGAATCTATGATTGATGTGATAAATTGGAAAAACAATTATCTATTGGCCGTCTTTATACATATCTATAGAAATAAAGATAGATTTGATAATTATAGAGCTGATAAAGACATAGAAATTGGTAAAAAAGTAGTTTTAATAAACGAGATACCTTTAGGATTGCCTAGCTTTTACATACCAAGAGAACAACAGTATATGTTGGTAGAAGATGCTATTTCTCATGGATTGCCTTTAATAAGACATCACGCTTTGTTAATATCCAAATTTTATCTTAGAGAATTACAGCGTGTTTATCAAATATATAGGATGTTTCAAGATAATCTATGGAATTCTGGTTTAGCAGAAGAAATAATGGACAAGCTGTTTATAGAATTAATATATAGAAATAAGAGATTCTTAAGTTTAGATTATTATGATCTATTTGATCGTATAAAGAGTTTAGGTGAGCGTATGTTAATAGCTGAGCACGTATTAGAAACATTTAGAGACTTTCTTGCTAAAACATGAACAAAAAAGAGCTTTTAGATAAGTTTCAACTTGAATGGAAAAAACATTACGATTTAGAGGTATTTAAAGAATACGGTTTTGTTAGAAAGAGATGTAAAAAATGTGGACGATCATTCTGGACAGTAGATGAAGATAGAGAAGTGTGTGGAGATCCTGCATGTGTAGGTTATTCGTTTTTAGGAAATCCTGTAGGAATAAAAAGAGGATATGTGCAGACTTGGAAAGAAGTAGAAAAGTATTTTGTAAGTACAGGTCATACGTCAATAAAACCATACCCTACAGTAGCTAGATGGAGAGATGATTTATATTTTACAGTAGCTAGTATAAACAATTTTCAACCATATGTTGTAAATGGAGAATTAGAACCAATAGCAAACCCACTTATAGTACCTCAACCATGTATAAGATTTAACGATATAGATAATGTTGGCGTTACAGGAAGACATTATACTAATTTTGTTATGATAGGACAGCATGCATTCAATACAGCAAAATTATTCTATTGGAAAGATCAAGCTGTACGTCATGATATAGAATATCTAGTTCGAGTATTAGGTATACCTATTCATGAAATTGTGTTTCATGAAGACGTATGGGCAGGAGGAGGTAACTTTGGGCCTAGTATAGAATACTTTGTCCGTGGTCTAGAATTAGGAAACGTAGTATTTATGCAATACGAAGAGCTACCTGATGGTTATAGAGAGCTTAAGACAAAGGTAATCGATATGGGGGCAGGATTAAGTAGGTTAGCATGGATTACAAATGGTAACCCAATGAGCTATGAAATAGTATTTGATATACCTTATAAATATATGATTGAAAATAATAGTATAAACATAGATTTTGAATTATACATGAAATATGCAAAGATCTCTGGAGGATTAAATGTAGACGAAGTAACTTATGAAGAGTATCGTAAGATATTATCAGAATTTGATGATCAAGATATATTGGAATTGGATAAGTTAAAGGCAATATTCGCAATATTGGATCATAGTTCTACTTTATTGTTTACAATAAGAGATGGAATGCTACCTTCAAATAGCGGAGGTGGTTATAATCTTAGAATAATAGCTAGAAGAATGTTCGAATTTATAGATAAATACGGACTTAATGTCGATTTTCATAAACTACTTGAATTACATATAGAGAATTGGAAAGGGTTATTTGATGATTATCAAGAAGGTATAGATTCAACGGCCCATATTATAGAGAAGGAGATGCGAAAATATAGAGAAAATCTCAAAAATATAGATAGGGTAATTGAAAAATATAAATCTAAAAAATTAGAAATGAAAGACATAGTCTATCTATACGAATCTGAAGGAGTCCCAATAGATGTAATTGAAAAAGAGTTTAACATGAAAATAGATTATAATTTTTACAACATGCTTAGAAAAGATGAGAAGAAGAAAGCTAAACAGACCAGAATATTGGATTATCCGGCCACGATTAAATTATATTATGATTACCCATTAGAGAAAAGATTTGAAGCTACTGTAATAGGTATAGAGCAAGACGGCATTATTTTAGATAGAACATTATTCTATCCAGAGAGTGGTGGACAAGTAGGAGATACAGGTTATATAGAAGGTATTAGAGTTAAAGATACGAAAAAATATGGCAATGTGATATTACATATAATTGATGATGTGTCAAAATTTGTAATAGGTCAAAAAGTACAAGCAGAAGTTGATTTAGAGAGACGACTTTTGATTACTAAACATCATACTGCTGCCCATATTGTTACGAAAGCTGCTTATGAAATTCTAGGTAGTCATATATGGCAGAATGGAGCTTATAAAAGTTACGATAAAGCTCATATAGATTTAACACATTACGAGAAAATACCTTATGAACAGCTTTTAAAAATAGAGAGAAGAGTAAATGAAATAATATTTGAAGGACTACCTATAGAGATTGAAGAATTAGATAGAAACATAGCTGAACATAGATATGGGTTTAGAATATATCAAGGTGGGGCCGTACCAGGTAAGAAGGTAAGAGTAGTTAAAATAGGCAATTACGATATTCAGGTCTGTGGAGGCACGCATAATATGTTAAAAAACACAAACCAGATAGGTGTTTTTAAAATTATCAAATCTAAATCTATTTCAGATGGAGTACAGAGAATAGAATATTTAGTAGAACGAGCTGCTTTAGAATATATACAAAGATTAGAAACTACTTTAAGAGAAGATGCAGAGAAATTGAATACTGATATATGGGAAATAGGAAAGACAGCTATAAAGTTTTTTAAAAAATGGAAAGAAGAGAGAAAAAGATAAAATTATTGACAGGTTACATTATTAAATCTTGAATCTAATAGACCTAATATTGCAGGTCCAATTACATATACTATAGCTGCTAGTACACCAGTAACTAATGCTGCACCTGCAAATTGTCCAACTCTGGCTTTTTGTTCAGAAGGTAATACCTGAGAAATACCGTATAGTAATGCTGCGAATATAACAGCTATAAATACTACAAGAGGCAATACACCACACAAGAAATCTCTTACTTGATCAGTAGCGTTATTAATAGTATTAAAACCACCAGGTTGTTGTGCAAATACTGTAGCTACTAATAATAAAAGTCCTAAAAACAGATTTATTCCGTTCATAATTTAATTATAATAACAAACATTTTTTAAATCTTTTCAATATATGTTTATTATGAAGATAAATCCAAAAGATGGAACCCCTTATAGATTAAGGATGGTTAAAGCAGATAGAGAATATGTTAGAATAGATGATAAAAACAAAGTAGTTACTATATTCTATAAGAAGATAGATAATAATCAACTTATGAAGACGGTCTTTAATATAATGAAAGAGATTGACGAGATATACATACCTAAGACGCTCTACAATAAATTTATTTTGTACGGTATTTCTTTAGCCGATGTAGATTTTTCTATGAAACAAGATCAAGATAGAAAAGAAAAGGCAATATACACAAAAGTAGACGATAATATCTTGAATAGAGATTTAACATATATTGAAGGAGAGATATTGGCAAGACGTATTGCTTCTACTCCATCTAATATAGCTACACCAGAATGGATGGTAGATCAAGCTAAGAATTTAGCAGAACAATATAAATTGGATATTGAAATATTGGATAAGAAGAAACTAGAAGAACTTGGTCTAAATATGTTTTTATCTGTAAACAGGGGAAGTGACAAAGGTGCTTATATAGTAATATTAAAATACACTCCTAGAGAACCGTCAAAAAGAATAGTATTGGTTGGAAAAGGTCTATGTTTTGATACAGGTGGATTATCTATAAAACCAGCTAGAAATATGTATACGATGCATATGGATAAATCTGGAGCTTCAGTAGTATTAGGTGTTATGCAAGCTATATCTAAAATCAAACCTAATGTTGAAGTATGGGGAGTATTGGCATTGACAGAGAATTCGGTTGATAGACATTCTATACAACCAGGTGCAGTAGTAAAGGCATATAATGGTAAAACTGTAGAGATAGTACATACTGATGCTGAAGGACGATTGGTATTAGGTGATACATTAGCATATCTTTATAAGAATTTTAAATTTGATCATATAATAACAATAGCTACTTTAACTGGAGCTGCTAATATTGCAGTAGGTAGGTATGTTACTCCAATACTTGGGACAGATAAGGTAAGTATTAAGAAGATAATCAAAGCTGGGCAAGAAGAGATGGAGAAACTCTGGGAATTACCATTATTCCAAGAGTATAACGAATTATTGAAATCCAGTATAGCTGATCTTAGAAATATCGGTGGATGGGAAGGAGAGGCCGGAACGATAATTGGAGCAAAGTTTATCGAACATTTTACAGAGGGAAATAACTGGGTACATCTTGATATTGCATCTAGAATGATCGATTACGATTTTCATAAAGATCTTGCTAGAGCACCAAACACAAGGACTTTGATAAATTATCTAACTTTAAAAATAAGATAGATCAATACATATATTGCAAAATATGAAGTAGTCCAAAATAATATGTAGTTAATATAAGATTGATAAGGATCTTGATTATCAAGTAGAAAGATTAAACTTATTGCAAGTATAATTATACCTAAGAATTCAGCTAATAACAATGGTTTTTTATAATCTAAAGATATCAAGTATGTTTTTAGAAAATAGGCGATGTTTAACATACCAAATCCAAAGACTAATATAGGATAATTAGGTATTATGAATACATTCAAATATTTGAATATGTAAAACAATGCTATTGATGATAAGATGAAGAGGAATAATGGTATTATTAGATGTAATATTTTTGTGACCAATCTTACTTTACCGTATTCTTTTATATCTTTAATTAGAAATGGAAATGTTATTATATGAAAAGTCCCCGATAGATACTTTATGTTTGTACTCATATAATTTATATTTGAAAATGCTAGATCGGTGAATTCTTTAATATTTTTCATAACCAAATTATCAAGATTATGACTTATCGTAGAGCTAATATCACCTATAAATCCACCTAAATTGGATTTATCCATTTTAGGAATGTACGGTGATCTTATACTTATCAAAGAGCGATTTATGAAATAAAAGGCCATTAAAGATAATGTAGAATTATATAATGAAAATGTTTCAAGGTTTAGACTTTGAAATGATAATAAAAATAAGGTCACGATAAATCTTATTATTCTTACACCGATTACAGAAGTTAATCTATTTGGATGATTTAAAAATATTAGAAGATTATTAAAATAATCTATAATATGCCAAAACAGGAAATTGATAAATAGATAAAAAGGCATATTAAAATATGTTAACGTCGTATTTATTATAACAGACAATATTACTATACTTGTGAATACTCCGCCAATGTTTTGTTCTGCGTTACTCAATGCCAATTCTCGAAAGGTCTTTGAACTATAGAATGATGTTATAACAGATAATATTGTATAAGTTGCCAAATAATAATAATAGGTGGCCATCTCTTGATAATCGAGATGTGTTATCAATATTAAATTGATTAAAAACTGTATCAAATTAGATCCGTTTATTATTATATTGGCCATTACGCTTTTCATCTTATCCATAGTATAATAGAAAATTTAAAAAATTCATCATAATTAATAATAACATGATAAAAAGACCTATGTCTATATTGCCATCATCTGTTACCAATTTATTAATCACAATTATAATCATCTTAGTTCCAGCTATCTTTCTATCGATTATTTTAATTTTCTACTCATCTTTAGAAAATACGTTATTGATAACAATTCTATTCATAGGAATGGTATTAGGACAATTCATTGTTTTATACTTTTCTAAAAGTATTGTAATGAGATTGCTTAGAGCTACTAAAATAGATCATGGTTGGATATATGAACATGTTAAAAATATAGCTAAAACTGCTAATATACCAACACCAGAACTATATATAATTCCAGATCCTAGACCAAATGCATTTGCAATAGGTATTCTAAAATCAAATTCAGCAATAGGCATAAACAGTGGACTTATAGATATTTTAGATGAAAGAGAATTAAGAGGAGTAATAGCACATGAAATAGCTCATATAAAAAATAGAGATACTTTATTGTTAACTACTGCCTCTATATTGTTTAATACTTTGGCAATCTCAATAGATTTTATAGGAAGACAGCTTTTATTTGAGAGAAAAAACGCTCTTTTAGGGGTCGGTCTTATAATATTTTCATTTATATTTAGATTAATATTCGCTCCTCTTATAATATTGGCCTTATCTAGGACTAGAGAATACATTGCTGATGAAACTGGGGCAAGATTGATATCAGATCCTTTATCATTGGCAAATGCTCTTGAAAAAATAGAAAGTTTCTATTCTAAACAAATCGATTCAAAATATTACACGGATAAAAGGATAAGTAATTCTTTAAATATGATGTATATACAACCTATTCAAAATCGAGATTTCTTATTTGAATTGTTTTCTACTCATCCACCTACACAAAAGAGAATTGAAAGATTAAAACAATTAGCAAGAGAGATGGGAATCTATTAGGGGATGTGGGGTAACCTGGCAAGCCTGCGGGCTTTGGGAGCCCGAGATCCCGGTTCAAATCCGGGCATCCCCAAGCTTTAAAATATTTTTATCATATTTTAATTATGAAAGCTTTTATCATATCATCGATAATATTGACAGCGTCTTTTTCTATTGCTCAAACTAGTTATGAACAAAGAGCTTATAACGAGAGATTCTTTACAATAGATACAAATCACGATATAACTAAGATACCAAAAGATAGATTAAAAGCTATATTACCAAGTTTAAAAGCAATAGCTATTTGGAAAGATTTTATGGAAGGAAACAGATATGTGGACGATGTCTGTAGAATATTAATAAAATACCCTTACCATCGAGAATATTATAGTATTGAAACTTATAAGATAAGAATATACTTAAACAATATCGATAATCTTAAGCGATTAGTAGCAGAATCCATATTAGAATATTTGTTTAAAAGTCATGAATTAGATAGATCTATTGTAAATCCAAGTGCAATTGAAATGTTAAAAAGAGAATTTGAGCATTTAATTAAACCTAATTTAGATCAGAGAAATGGAGATAATTACGTATTAGATCCAAGAAAATTTGAACGTGAATTCAAACTAGCTTTACAGAAAGTTAGAACTAAATACCCATATTAATTATAACATATTTGATCTAAAGTTATGTTTTTATAATCTACTATTTTACAATAGCTTACATAATCTGGTAATCTTCTATAATGATATAATGTATTTATTAAAATTTCTACCCAGCATTCTCTATTAGAATCGTAGATATAGCTTTTGTTAATATCATAGAAGTGTACGAGTTTATCATCTAAGATGAATTTTTCATTATCTATGTATAATAATTTTGTAGAATTACATTCTATTGGTAATTTTTTATATTCGGCCATTCTTAAAAATTCAACAAGATCTATTTCTTGCTTTTCAGTATTGTTTTCGATCTGTTGATCTATGCAACCGAGAAGTAATAATAAGCTATATATTACTATCATTTTTGCCGATATTTATATACCATTTTACATAAATCTTAACTCTTTCTGGAGGGCCATCAAGTTCAATTAGTCCTAATCTATTTGTTTTATAGTATTTATCGTTTATTTTTACCGTAGCATTCGTTATCGGATTACCAAATATGTTGGTAATTCTAATTATAAGCTTATTTTTATCATGAGTTTTTATATCTATTATCGCCACTCTAAATAATAGAGGTAGCAACAATACGGGCAATAATATAATTGGATTCAACATAGAGAAACCAGATGACAATAAATAGTATGTTCTTGTAATAGGTCCTATGTAAATTACATCATTTTCTATTATAAAGTATTCATATTCTCCTAATTCATTGTATAAGAATATTGCGTAACCTTGATTATCAGTATGTATTTTATAAGTCTTATTACTAGGCGTTCTAATGTAAAACCATCCATAATAAGGACTTCCATTAATAGAAAGGATTCTTATCAAACTAGTACTGTTTACAATAGTAACATCAGGTACTATAAAAGTATAATTAATAGGGTATCTTGGTGAATATATAGGAAAATCTAAAGTCGATACATTATAATTTATAGATTTATTTATAGATAATTTATATAATTCTTCATTAGGCATATTACTTAATTGTACACTTAACTGTTCTATGTTTTTACAATCTGAAACTATTAGACTAATCTTTCTAGAATTATTATAATTCGGATGTGTAGCTCTTATTGAATAAATACCCGGTTCTGATAAACTAATATTAAGAATTCCGTGTCTAGTGTAACCATAATCACGTCCATAGTATACTATTGCTCCATCTACATACATATTATTTACATCAAGAACTGTAACTTTAATAATTTCTCCAGTGCAAACAACATTCTTGTCTACTAAAAGAATAAGAGAATTCAAATAGTATTCTAAAAGATTTAACATTAGATTGTAACTAAGATTTAAATTTAGATACAACATTATCGGTATACTTCTATTACCTGCCCTAGAGATTACGTATATGTTATAAGTACCGTTATTATCAAAGAACCTAGAGTCTATTGTAAAGTCAAGATAACCACTGGTATTTGGATTTAAGATTATGTAAGATCTGTTAAATATAACTGCAGGATTATCCGAATACACGCTAAATAATTCAACATCGCTTAAATTAGATACAATAACTAATCTTCCTAATCCTATTTCTGGTCTAGTAAGATTAAATACTGTGTTGTTTACATTTACAGAATAATTGCCACTTAATATATAACGTGAGCGATTGATAATTACCTCTATAGTTTCATTTATAGTTAAATTGCCTGCTCTTAAGTAAAATGTAATATTCTTTGAATCTCTTATGTAAAGAGAGTTTAATAAAAAGTTTATAACTGCAGTACTGTTTGGTAAAAGATAAACAGAATATCTCTCTAAGTCTACTCCTGGAGAATCTACATTTATACTTACCAATATAGGTTTAGTAGAATTAGAAGTTATTATCAATCTACCAGTTTCATTATCCGGTAAAAGTATATTATAGAATCTTGGATTAACACGAGAAGATATATTGACAATATCTTCAGACACATTTAAAATAATCGGTATTGTAAAATTGAATACATTGTCTAAACTTCTAATATTAATTTCGTTATACCAATTTCCCAATCTAGCATTTATAGATATATTGTATAAAAACTCTCTACCTTGCAATATCGTAATTGTAGTATTCTCATTTATCGTTACTATTTCATTTATCGATCCATAATTCTTTATCTTTATAGAATAATTTAAAACACCAGGTTGGCCCATATATATTATGTATTCTGGCTCCACGCTAAGATTTCTAACTTCAAAACCACTGTAAGTAGTTGGTGTACCAAACAATATGTATAATTCAGCATAAGGATTAGAAGCCTGAGAAGTATATTCTATATTATTTACACCACCATAGACCAGTCCATCTAATATAGAATCTGTATTAAGACCGTTTATTATTAAATTACTAGCTCTTGGTAAGAATATTGAGTAAACGTTATAAGGTAGATAAAATCTTAACAAATATCTATGTCTCATTCTAGATATGTCTTCGTAAGGCCAAAAATAGGGATCATAAGCAGGATTAGAAGCGTCTACATTTATACTATTTATTTTCCAATCTTTGCTATAGGATCTTTCGTTTATATAATAGCTTTCTACTATAGGTTCTTCTAATTTCATAATACCGCATTTAGATAATCCTGGAAGACATGTTCCTGCTAAATAAACATCGCCCCTTTCTGTAATTAAATTTATAGATGTTGAATTCTTCAAATCTAATAAAAATTCTGCTAATATGAAATTACCTTGTCTTTTTATAGGTATTAATACGATTTTAACATTATCTTTTTCCCATGTTAATTTAGATGTGTTAAAGCTAAGATTGTTCAATCTTCCTTGATAATTTTCAGATATTAAAATTACATATCTTTGATAGTTTTGATTACCATATAAGCTAATATTCATATAGCTCGAACCGTAACATGCGCTTAATCTACCTAAATGGGTATTTATAGGAACTATTAAATTAGAACTACAATTGCCGCTTAGCAATGTTTTACTAGTATTTTCAAGTAATACAATTCCAATTTTCTCAGAATTATTAGAGATGTCAAATAAAATTGAATGATAAATATAACCCGTAATCTTATCTTTAATTAAACTTATAACGTTTACACTTATTGGATTATTATTTATAATCTTGTTATAAAGTAAATTATTTGATATGAAATATTTAGATTCTAGACCAAGATTACTAAGATAAGGAACGTTCTTAATATTATATAATTCAGTATAATTGAGTAAAAGCTTTATATATACTTCGGAATAGACATTAGATAATCTACCTGATATTACTGTTAAATCATCTACGAACAAATAACCTGGATAAAATCTAAAAGTCCCATTTGCAGGATTTGAATCTAAAAGATAACCATTAGGTACAGATGGAGAAGAAATATATAGCTCGGATATTCCAACAGTATATAAACCTAAGCTTAGTAAATACTCTTTTGGTATCAATAGGTTTATTCTAAAAACATAATTATTACTAGCTATAACATCACCGACAAAACTCCAATTGGTTATGTTTTGATTATAATGCATATAAGTTCTTAGGAAATTTGGATCTTCAATTTGACATTCTGTTTCACCAAGCATCGTTTCACATATTCTTGTTATCATAGGTATTGGTTTAGTAAAATAAGCTGGTCTATAGGCGAATTCAAACACGTAATTCACTCTTACTTGATCTGATCTTAGATTAGTTCCAATTAAATCCATGTAATATTGGAAAGTTTCGTTTGGTAATATTGTTTTTTCAAATCTTTTATAACCTATTGGTATATTATTTTGGAATAATTCTATGTATTTTAATTTTATAGGATATACCATATTATTTGTCAAATTTCCTATTAATCTATTTGAATAACTTTCGGCCAAATATATGTCACCTATAATAGGATTAGTTAAATTTATATTAGTATCTATAGAGAACTCTCCTTCTAGAATTGCAGAGATATGATTCGATATATACATTCTATTCAATCTATATTTTAGAGCTTCATAGAATGTAGGTTCTACTATCATATTGTTGTTTCTATTTATCCTATTCAAATCAGGATGTAAAAAGTAGCTTATTACGTTTTTACCATCCATTATACCAAAATCTAAGTAATTCGAAAATGAAGAATCATAAAATGAATAACAAAAATAGTTACAGCTACATACTACAGATTGGCCAACATGCTTATAGTTTTTATCATTTATCCACATTTCAATCATTCCGTTTTGTGATGATGTATCACCGCATAGGGTAGATGGTCTTCTTATCGATAATTGAATAGAAGTATTTGGATCTTTCCATATATCTAACCAATATCTTCCCCCATATCTTAATCTCTGAGTAGGTAAATCAGCTGGATTTCTAATCATTACTGCCCCCCTTCCTACTATATAATCTTCTATATGATAATTCAAAGCTAAGGTATAATTTTGAAATGAAACGTTTGGTATAAACACATCTGCGTATAGTTGATTTTCTCCAGGTTCTATCTTATATTGTCCAGCTATAGGTATATCGTATTGATATGAAGAGTTAAATAATCTAATTAATATAGCGTTTGAATCTATTGCATTCAACATTCTGTTTATTACTTTGAACTTAATTCTATTTACATTATTCTTATATATTGGTACTTCAGGTATAATTTCTATAGCAGGTAAAAGAGGATCTGTGATGTTTTTAAAATCAATTTCGTATATATTAAATAAATATAGTCTTCTTATATTAGATCGATTATCACATACAAGATAAATTTCCTCTATATTTCTTAACTGAGTATTTTCATTTATAGGTCTGTAATTTTGATCAAATATTCTACAATAGCTTTTTGTATGAGCGTCAATATCAAAAAAAGTAACCATATAAGTACCTATCTTTCCATAATGAGGTAAGGAGAATTTATAGATAGATAATGGAATATAGTCAGAATAAGATAGATTTAATATATCTGATATGTTTCTACCTAATCCTTCAGTAGATTTATCCACAATAGGATAACCTTCTAATACATGCATACTCGTTAATCTTATCTTTACATAACTATTCGGAATATCTTCAGGTATGTAAAAGCTAGCATATAACTTATATGTGCCCATAGCTTTTATAGGTATATCTAATACTCTTGAATATAAATCAGCTATCTTTCCACTTTCATTCCAAGCTTCTATATTTATACCTTCTATTTGAGTATAAGAATCGGGGTTATTGTTCTTTATCTCAATTACTAATGATTCAATATAACCTTTGTAGAAACTTCTATTTGAGGTAATTGATACCAGATCGGCGTTATTATTAAAAATAAAATACATTGCATCGTCATAACTTTGATTCCAGTATACTGGTATGCTATGACTACCATTATTTAATATTCCAAATATTACGTTTTTATTATTAGTAGCACCTGGATAATCAGAATATATGTTATTCGTATAGCTATAAAATAAATATTTAGAATCTCCAATTGAATTTATAGATACGTAATTAGTAGTATGTCTGTAAGTATATATTTTACGATGATTCATATTGACAATATTGCTAACAGAAGTATTTTCACATATATTGTGACATGATGATAACGCCATTATATACGGTAATATCACCAAATTATCATCTGTATTTTTCAAAGCTTTTATATAGGTAGCTATTATACCTGCTATTGCTATTGATATTGATGATTCGTTTATAATTCTATTAGATATGTTTAAAGAAGATTCTAATATTAGCTCTGGTTTGTAATATGGGGTAATAATTGTATTTGCACCTAAAGGCATTACATTTAAACCGATCTTTCCTGGATTTCTTATAGAATCAGATATAATCATAAGATTATTAGAAGTTATATTGCTTGATTTATCTATTATTAAAATTTGATTACAAATACTTTCTATGTTTATATCATCAGTATATTTTATATTTGCTTGTGTAAAATTAGCTAATATGAAAAACATAACATTATTATTAAGAGAATAAGGTATTTGATTAAACTTAGTATTTATATTTTGTTCACATTGTCCTAAGTATGAATATAAAGATAGATTATACCAATATAGATATGAATTCGGATTTGTATTGTTTACAATTATTACACTTCCATCGTAATTATATATGTCGACTTGTTTTACATTCAATCCTGCAATGTTAAAGCTTGTATTAGAACATATTGTATTATCTCTATATTTAACACAGAAATTATCTAAACTGTCATAAGAGGCCACGTATATAGGTAATACTGATATCGGATCTAATTTTATTAAGTAAGTACCATTGCCATAATAACACCAATTTCTTTTATCAAAATTATAAAATTCGATGTTATCATATCTATTTATGTTTAAAAGATCTGGACCAATAGGTTTATCAGTATAAACACAAAGTTCAACTGTTTTTGTAGCATTGATATTTGATAAAGGTATTTGATATTTACTAATTATATCGCTAAACGACATACCATAGGTTAAAAATAATATGAAAAATATTATCATCTTACATTCACCTCTATAGTAGGATTAGGGTCTATATAGATCGGTATTTTAGTAATAGACCTCTTATATATATAGAATGTGGCCCTATTATTTAGAACTATATTTTGACCAGAAGGGAAGATTCCTGTTACATCATGAGGGTGTGGTTCAGCTATAATTATAAATCTATCACCATATCTTATAGGTAAACTTGAATTTAGGTATAATAAATCATACTCTGGAAGAACTATAGTAGATCCTTGCACATTAGGTAAAGAAGAACTAGCAGTTATTCCTCTATATAATTCTATATATAATTCTGCTTGACCTGAAATATTTGGAATGATAACATAATAATCTTTAGTAATCTTATTATCACCACATATTACAATTTCAGCGGATTTTGCCAGATTTCCTGAGCTATGTAATAGTAACGTTGAATTGTTGTGTTTAATATAAATTTTAATATTGTTTAGATATCTACAGCTTCCATCATCTGAATAATACGTAATGGATAATCTATTTATATTCGACTTATATAATCTAGATATATTATGTGTTATATTAGGCATCTTAAATGAAGGGGGGGTTATATTCATACTTAATACATTATTTATGTTTAATTCATTTTTAAATATATCTTCAGGATCTAAGACAAATCTTAATTCCGATCTGTTATTATAATTTATAAGCTGAATTACATAATTATCTTGATAGATAGTTTGAGGTATTGTTATATTGCTTATTAAATGCCCATTTAGCAACACATGTATAGTTACATTATTAAGAATTACTCTTTGAACGCTTGATCCGTAATAGTTGATAAATAATCTGTTAACATCTCTAGAAAAAGCTATATAACCATAAGGATAGGACGAATTTACAATTATATTCACATCTAAAGATGAATTTGGTAATGGATTTTCATCTAGATTTACTCTTAAATAATAATCTATTGGGTTATATCTTATAACAAGTAGATTAGATAACCTATCTTCATTACCAATTGGATTGATATATAATATAATATCATATTGTTCAGTCGGTTCTGGAATTCTATAATTTACATCTATATCAAAATCTACATAGCTTCCGGCAGGTATAATAGGTGTAACTCCACTTACTAGAAGAGTAGAATTATCTAGTATAGATTCATTATATGTGTTATCAATTGCTCTTGTTATATACAATGAATAATTTGAACTTGCATCTATACCTCCTTTGTTAAATACTCTTGCCCTAACTTTTTCTATCATATCATGTCTACCGCTAACATTGTAAAATACGTAAAATGTTGGTGATTTGAAATTTCTTAATTCGTTATTAATTCTAGTAGAATTATAGAAATCCAATTCAGGTGGATATGGTGTTATGGAAAAGTTTGCTTCTAATACATTATTATTTGAAATGTTTATATCTTCTGGATACCCTGTAATAAAGTTATAAATAGAGACTCGTAAAGTATGATTTGAGCTTATATTTCTATTTGGAAGTATTAACGAATTCATTTCTAATAATCTAGAATTATTAGGTTCTATTGGACCTAATAGCAATGGTTTCCTTCCGTAATGACAAAGCACAGTACCTACAGCATTGCCTTCCCATATTTCTCTTCCATCTATTGAGGCGTTTAACATGACATAGCCTCTACTATTGCCCAAATTAGAGACATTTACCAGAATTCTCATTCTTTCTCCTCCGCTAAAACTATTTTTTATAACACCGTTTTCATCCATTAATATTACCGAATTTATAATATAATCTGCGTATTCATCTATGCTAAAGTTTTCATATATTATATTATTATCTTTTCTTATCTCAGCTAAAGTATTAGCAGGATCTATATGTCCTTTTATTGTATAATTTCCAAGACCTAATCTATACGATCTAAACTCAGGTAATTGATTTGGTGATATATTAGTTCTATTTACAGGAACTTCAATATTATAATTATAAATTTGAATATT
>CALKCX010000013.1 GCA_938083015.1 uncultured Microcaldota archaeon | reverse complement strand
TACTATTTGATTACAATTTTGATCATTGGCCGCTTGTATGAATTCTTGTAAATTAGTAACATTACACGTATTAGAATATACGTAAAGTATTGTTATCAATAAATACAACAACATAATTATATTAAAAAGATGTTATTTTTTAAAACCTTTCTATGGGCCTGCCAGGATTCGAACCTGGGATCTCCACCATGTCAGGGTGGCGTCTTAACCTCTCGACTACAGGCCCTATCATATATATAACATCAAAGCTTTAAAGTCTTACTTTAAATTTTATTACATGTTATCTAATCCTAGAACAATAGAACAAGATGAATATAGATTATTAACAAAACACAGACCTGTAGAAATAAGAGATATTGAATACTTATCTAAGCTATGGAGCGATTACATTGGAACTTATATAGATTTTGAAAAACTATTCAATGCCGTTAGTACTTATAGATGGAATAATCTATATAGCTTAATGTATGCTAAACCTCATATGGAAGGTATGATAGATGTATTTATTAAATATAGCAATTTCGAAGTTCTTAGAATTCCTGTATCAGTTTATGAAGATAAAGTACTTGTACATACAATTCAAGGAACAATATTTCAGACTCTTCAAGCATTGGATAAGCTTAAAGCACATGGAATAACTTTAAGATCAATAGGTATTTCTTTTATTGATCATCTTAATACAATAGCTGAAGTTCTATTTCAAAGACCAGATCATAATATATGGCATCGAGAGGAAATGGAGAGAAGAGTTAGAAGAGAAGATAGCAGAGAGTTTTCAATATATGAATCAATAATTAGAAATTATTATAAAGCTAGAACTATAAAAGAATTTTACGATTTATTGAATCGAGTTAATTCAAAAGAAATAGTCTGTGTTAACGGATTGTATTACCCGGCCCCTAATGATTTAACAGTTCCTCATCCTACATATTTACTAAGAAAAAATCAACACGGTGCTTACTTTATGGTCATGGATGATGTAATAGGATTATATAGATTTAATGGTAATATGTTAGTTAAAATATCGTTTATACCGGTTTCTATTGCTAATTAAGATTTTCTTTCAAGGCAATCACAAGAGAAATTAAACTATAATGTAAATTCTTAAAGAAGTAAACTATTAAGATAGCCCCGCCAGGATTCGAACCTGGGTCACGAGGGCCAGAGCCTCGCATCCTTGACCACTAGACGACGGGGCTTTAGTTTTTATACACATAACATATTTTAAAATTGTTTTCTTATAAAACATCTGATGACTATACTTGCAGATTATTACAATAGGCTTTCTGAAGAAGTATTTAAACAATATCAAATAGCAAATAAAGCTAGATCTAAAGGTTATGATCCAGTAGATCATGTAGAAATAAATTTAGCTAGAGATTTAGGTGATAGAGTAGAAAGCTTACTTGGGTTAACAGGAAGAGGTATAAAAGAAGTTATGAATAAACTTGAATCTCAAGGTATGGCAAGAGATATGATAGCATTTGAACTTACAAGAATGATAGCAAGAGGAGAGATATTGGGAATTGAAGATAAGGCAATTAGAATAGATAAAGCTGTAAGAGTAGGTACTGCGATATTGACAGATGGTGTTTTAGTAGCTCCTACAGAAGGAATAAGTAAAGTCGATTTAATTCAAAGTAAAGATAAACAATATGTATCGATTAGATATACTGGTCCAATAAGAAGTGCAGGAGGTACAGCAGCTGCCTTAACAGTATTATTAACAGATTTAGCTAGAAGAGAAAACAATATTCCACCGTATAGAGCAGATGAGAGAGAAATAAAAAGAATAATAGAAGAAGTAAACATATACGATAGAGAAGTTGCCAGATTACAATACAAACCTCCTGATTCTGATGTAGAAAAAATTGTAAGAGGATTGACTGTGCAGGTAAGTGGGGAACCTACTGAAGATATAGAGGTAATAAACTTTAGAGATGTGCCTAGCATTGATACAAATCGTATAAGATCAGGAGTACCTTTAGTATTATGCGAAGGTATTGCTCAAAAGAGTAAAAAACTTAAAAAATACGTAGAAAAATTAAAATTAGACGGTTGGGAATTCTTAGATAATTTAGAAGGTATAAAAATTGAAATAGAAAATAGCGAAGTAGATGCAAGCTATTTAGAAGGTGTAGTAGCTGGTAGACCTATACTTGCATATCCATCTGCAATAGGTGGTTTTAGAGTTAGATATGGAAGAAGTATGACTAATGGTCTAATGGCCAAAAATATACATTACAAAACCTTACTATTATTAGATAATTTTATAGCAAACGGTACTCATATAAAAATAGAAAAACCAGGTAAAGGAGCTGTAGTTACATCTCACGATTCTATTCATCCTCCTGTTGTTAGATTAAAAAATGGCGATGTAATAATAGATCCTCCTGAACATATGTTGGATCAAGTTGAAAAGATTTTATTCTTAGGCGATATTTTAGTAACATATGGAGATTTTTTAAAATCTAATACACAATTAGTTAAGTCTCCTTACGTAGAAGAATGGTGGTTATTGGAAAATCCTGGTATTGAACCACCTAATTCACCAGAACAAGCATTTCAAATTGCTAAAGCTAATAATACACCAGTTTACCCTAAATATGTGCTTTTCTGGAAGAATATAAGTTTAGATGAATTAAAGATTCTTGCAAATGGATTTGGAAAAGAAATGAGTATTGAATTAAAACCTATATTAGAGAAGATCTATTTACCTCATAAGGTAATAGATAATAAAATTGTATTAGAAGATGAATATTATAGAATATTGATGTTAAATTTAGGTGATAGAAACATTATACTTAATTCAGAGAATAGAGATGTATTAGATGTATTAAGTCATTCTACTGGTGTAAAAATACCAGATGTAGTAGGCACATATATAGGTGCTAGAATGGGCAGACCAGAGAAGGCAAAGGAAAGAGAGATGGATGGATCACCGAATATTCTATTTCCATTAGGTAGTCAGAGAGAGTTTGATAAGTATATTACAAAGAGGGCAAGTAATAATATTACAGGAAATAATATTGATGAAGAGGTAGAAATAGCTATATTTGAATGTAAATTCTGTAAAAGCTTGACTATATACCCAAGATGTCAGAATTGTAGAGAAAAAACAATATTAAAAAATAAAAGAAAATTAAGATTAGGGGCGATTTACGATTTAACAGGTGAATTGACTAAATTAAAGAGAAAATATGGAGAAGTTGATAGATTTAAAGGTGTGAAAGGTCTATTTAGTTCTAAGAAAATACCCGAGTATTTAGAAAAAGGATATCTAAGAGCTAAATATAATTTACCTGTTAACAAAGATGGGACATCTAGATTTGATGCTATAAATATTACTATGACTCATTTTAGACCTAGAGATATAAATGTTAGTGTAGAAAAACTTAGAGAACTCGGTTATGTTATAGATTATCAAGGGGCACCTTTAGAAAGAGAAGATCAAATCGTCGAATTATTCCCTCAAGATATTGTAATACCTAAAGCTGCTGTAGATTACATAATTAGAGCTTCTAAATTTGTAGATGATCTTCTGGTAAATGTCTATAATGAAGAACCGTTTTATAATATTAAAACAGAGCAAGATGTTATAGGTACATTACTAATAACTCAATCTCCACATACATCTGCAGGGATAATTGCTAGAGTAATAGGTTGGACAGAGGTAAACGGAATATTCGCTAATCCTTTCTTACATGCTGCTAAGAGAAGAAATGTAGATGGAGACGAAGATTCAATATTTTTACTATTAGATGGATTTTTAAACTTTTCTAAAGAGTATCTTGAAGATAAAACTGGAGGCCAGATGGATGCACCAATAGTTGTTATACTTAACATTAACCCTAAAGAAGTAGATGATGAAGTATATAACATAGAGCTAGAACCGTATAGTTTAGAATTCTATAAAGCAACGGAAAATAAGACAATGCCTGGTAATGTCAAAATAAAAATAGTCCAAGATGTATTGAAAGAATTTACATATCCGCTGTTTCATCTTACGCATATACAAAAAGATTTAATAAAAGGACCAATACAATCTAGCTATAAAAGTATTGATAATATGAAAGATAAGATCAAAAAAGAGATAGAAGTAATGGACAAGATATACGCTGTTAATATAAAAGATGCGGTAGCACGAATAATAAACGATCATTTCTTCCCAGATATATATGGGAATCTAAGAAAGTTCTCTAAACAAGAGTTTAGATGTAAAAAATGTAATAAAAAGTATAGAAGGCCTCCTCTTAGTGGAAAATGTATAGATTGTAATTCTGAATTACAATTAACTATAACTCGAGGAAGTATAGAAAAATATCTTAACATAGCTTTAGAATTAGCTGAAAAATACAACATAGCTCCTTATTATAAAGATAGATTAAGATTGATAAAATTAAGTTTAGAAAGTATGTTTATAGATAAAAATCTAGGTGGTCTCTTTGACATCATGGATAGAGGAGGGGAGAGTTAAAGTAAGAATAGACGGTGTATTTTACAATCCACATATGAAGCTAAGCAGAGATATATCTGTAAAGACTATTGCAAAGATAGAAGAACAGTTAAATGTTTTAGATGGATTTGCTGCATCTGGAATAAGAGGAATAAGATATTACGTAGAATGTAAAAATATTACCAATGTAGATTTTATAGATATAAGCGATATAGCTATTGAAAGAATAGAAGAAAATAAACAACAAAACAATGTAGAAGGTAAAATTTATAAAATTAGATTTGAAGATTTTACCAATTTTAATAATTATGATCTAATAGAGATAGATCCTTTTGGATCTCCATCTAAGTATATACCAATAGTAATCTCTAGAATGAGAAAACGTAAATTCTATCTATCTGTAACATCTACAGATACAGCTGTATTATGTGGTAAGCATTCCTTAGCTTGTATTAGAAATTATATGGCAAGACCTTTACATGATAATACCTGTCATGAAACTGGATTAAGAATATTACTAGGATATCTGGCCAGAATAGCATTTATATACGATTATAATATTACACCTATAATGGGGTTTTACTATAGACATCAAATTAAATTAATTGTAAGATTAGATAAAGATATATTAGGAATACATGATAATCTAAAGAATATAGACTATATTTATAGAAATAAAAATTTGGAAAAAGGAATAGGTATAGGTGAACAGATTGCAGGACCTTTATGGATAGGTAAATATTACGATTTAGATTATACTAACATGGATATAGATTTGGTTAAGAAGATTAGAGAAGAAAAAGAATTACCTTATCATTACGATATTCATGAAATAGCTAAAACATATAAAATATCGAAAATACCTAAAATAGATGATCTATTAGCTATATTAGATGGATCTAGAACTCATTTTAATCCAAAAGGTATAAAAACTAGTCAAAATATTGAAAAGATAGTTAATAGTATGAAGGGCCTGTAGCTCAGTCTGGATAGAGCGGCGCCGTCCTAAGGCGAAGGTCGTGGGTTCAAATCCCACCAGGCCCGTGTTATAACTTTATCCAGA
>CALKCX010000012.1 GCA_938083015.1 uncultured Microcaldota archaeon | reverse complement strand
TAAAGAGATTAAGGCGAATGTTATAGAATGCAAAGATAACAAGGTAATATTAGATAAAACGATATTCTATCCTACTGGGGGCGGTCAACCACATGATACAGGGCATATTGATGATAGAAAGGTAATAGATGTATATAAAGAAGGGGAAAATGTAATACATGTGATAGAAGGACAACCAGTGCAAGGAGAAGTATTGGCCAAGATAGATTGGAATAGACGATATAGGTTAATGCGAATGCATACTGCTGCACATGTATTAGCAGGAGGGGTTATGTATGGAAAATACGGTGCAAAGATTACAGGCAATCAATTAGATGTTGATGTATCAAGATTTGATTTTAACATAGAGAATTTTAACAGAGAGCTTTTAGAGAAAGCTGTAGAATTGGCAAATAACATATTAATGGAAGGGAGAAATGTAAAAACATATTATATTGATAAAGAAGAAGCTAAATCTAGACCAGATCTTGTTAAATTATACAAATCCGATATTTTAGATAGATTAGAAAAAATTAGAATTGTAGAAATAGAAGGAATAGATATACAGGCCGATGGAGGGACTCATGTTAAGAATTTAAAGGAAGTAGGAAAAATAGAGATTGTAAAAATGGAAAACAAGGGAAAATCTAATAGGCGAGTATACTTTACTTTGAAAGATTTTTAAATTACCAATATATATAATTAAAATATGAAGATAAGTCTTAAGGTCACGATGTTAGATAAAGCTTTAAACGGCAAAGTATTAGTAGGAATGAATAGAGCAACATTAGATATTAATGGTATAACTCCTGGAGATATAGTAAAAGTATCAAAAGGTTCACAGTCAATATATGGTATAGCCTGGGTTAGTAATAAGGTGAAACCGGATGAAATAGGATTAGATGGAATATTTAGAAAACATCTCAACGTCTCTTATATTGAAGATATAGTAGAAGTAGAAAAGGTAGAATTGAAAGACTTAGATAGAATAATAGTAAATATCATGAATGAAAACTATAAAGGATATGAAAACGAATTGAAAAAGATGATTTTAGATACGTATTTAGATAAGCCTTTATCTATAGATGTTGTCTATATATTACCTCTATATGAACCAGTACCATTTAAGATAATTAGAGCTTCACCAGAGAATGCAGGTATATTAAGAAAAACTACAAACATCTCTGTTACAGCTGCTAAAGAAATGGATATGGAAATTCCAAAAGTAACATACGACGATATCGGTGGTTTAGATGATGTAATTCAAAAAGTCAGAGAGATGATAGAATTGCCTATGAAGCATCCAGAAATCTTTCAAAGACTAGGAATTACTCCACCAAAAGGTGTATTACTATACGGTCCACCTGGTACAGGTAAAACTCTATTGGCCAAGGCAATAGCTAATGAAACCAATTCTGCATTTTACCATATAGCTGGTCCAGAGATAGTTAGCAAATACGTAGGAGAATCAGAAGAAAGACTTAGAAAAATATTTCAACAGGCCAAGAAGACAGCACCATCGATAATATTTATAGATGAAATAGATGCAATAGCACCTAAGAGATCTGAAACAGTAGGGGAAGTAGAAAAAAGATTAGTAGCTCAACTTCTAACTTTAATGGACGGGCTAGAGAGAAGAGGAGATGTTGTCGTCATTGCAGCTACTAATAGACCAGAACAAATAGATGAAGCTTTGAGAAGACCAGGTAGATTTGATAGAGAAATAGAGATCAATCCACCTAATAGAGATGGTAGATTAGAGATATTGAAAATACACACTAGAAATATGCCTTTACATGATGTAAATTTAGAGAAAATTGCTGATATGACACATGGTTATACTGGTGCAGATATATCGGCATTGACAAAAGAAGCAGCATTAGCAGCATTAAGAAGATATATGAAAGATGAAAACTTTAGAAAGAAATTAGAGGAAAATAGATTAGACACAAGTCTTATAAATAGTATTGTGGTTACAAATGAAGATTTTTACAATGCAATGAATCAAATTCAACCATCAGCTTTAAGAGAAATATACGTTCAAAAGCCTAATGTAAAATGGGAACAGGTTGGTGGATTAGAAAAGGTCAAGCAAGAATTAAAAGAAATCATCGAATATTCATTATCTAATCCTGAAATTCTAGAGAGATTCGGTCTAACTCCTATTAAAGGTGTATTACTATACGGTCCACCTGGTACAGGTAAAACTCTATTGGCCAAGGCAGCTGCTACTGAGGCAAATGCTAACTTCATAGCAATAAATGGACCTGAGATATTTAGTAAATGGGTAGGTGAAAGTGAAAAAAACATTAGAGAAATATTTAAGAAAGCTAGACAAACAGCACCATGTATTATATTTATAGATGAAATAGATGCTATAGCTTCTTATAGAAGTGGTGAAGATACAAATAAAGTTGAACAGAAAGTCGTAAATACATTGTTAACAGAAATGGACGGTATAAAGAATAATCGACAAATATTGGTAATTGGTGCTACTAATAGAATAGATATAATAGACCCTGCATTACTTAGACCAGGTAGATTTGATAAAAAGATAGAAATACCATTACCAAATAGAGAAGAAAGATTAGAAATACTTAAAATACATACGTCTAAAATGCCATTATCTCAAGATGTTAACCTTGCCCAGTTAGTAGATATGATGGATGGTTATTCTGGAGCAGATATAGCAGATGTAGCTAGAGAAGCAGCATTAAATGCAATTAGATCTAAAAGTCAACATGTGAATTTACAACATTTTATCTCAGCAATAGAGAAAAAGAAAGAGCAGCGAACAGGATTAAAAGGATATATTTAATGAAATTAGGAGCATACGTTATACTTAAGGATAAGCAATTCTATAGATATGATATGAAAATACTTGGAAGTATAGATAAATTGACGGATTTAAAAAGCAAATTCGATCTTTTACATATTAAAGATCTTGATCTAGATAGAGGTAAGTTGAAAAATCTAGATGTATACGATAAGATTACGTATTATATGCATGCACAAGTAGAGATTTCTAAAGAAATCGATGAAATGAGAAAATTAATTGAAATAAACGTAAGATTAGTAGGCATACCTGGTGTGATTACGGATTCAAAAAAATACAAAGCTATTAAGATAAATTCAATTCAAGATTTAAATTATGGTATACGAGATGTAATAATAGAAGATCCGAGCTTAGTTGATTTAATAGACAAAAATTACAGAATATTTACATTAGGGTTTATACATAATAAGGCATTTTTATCAATAATTAAAGATATTAAGATATAATATAGTGTTTGCATTCATAGGTATCTACAGGGGCCCCTCCTAGAAATATTCTTATGTAACCAACATAAGGTATAGATATAAGAGGTTTCCCTATTATCCTTGATTGGTCAAATGGGGTATTGCCTAATTGAAAATCAAACACATTATTATTATCTCCTTTTGTAAAATATAGACATTTGTCATTACAAAGCTTAAACTGAATTCTATGTATGATAAATCCTAATTTATGAAATGAATCTCCTGGATTAGGTACATATATGACTGCGTCTCCATTTTGAGTAGATACATTGTGTATAACATCTGATAATCCAAATGCCACTACACATATCTCTTGCTTTCCACCCAATCTTTCGCATTTTCCATAATAGATTTTTAAATCACCATATAATTCTACAAAATTCTCAGGTTCTTTATTGAATAGTTTACACAATTCACTTTGACTATCTCTAATACAATACAACCAGATATTCGTAGATAATTTAAACATCTTATCTTTATATATAATTACTGGTTGTTTATCAAAACTTCCATTTAATTCTAAAGCTTTTACATCCCTATAACCACCTATTAATAACAGATCACCTTGTCTATAATTAGGTTCCATAGAACAACTTGGTATTACCGACAGTATAGGTCTAAATGTATTTGAGGGAAATATCAATACAGGTTCTGGACTAGGATTGGTATTTATGATAATTCCGACTATCTGCGATAAAATTAATATTAAAATTATGTTTAATACAAGATCTTTTATAGTATTCTGATAACCTTTGTTCTTTGAACTATTTTTAAAATCAAGATAAGTACCGTATAGTATTACGACGAATATTAAAACTCCGAAGATTATGTTTTTAGTCAATATGTAGAGAATTAATAATAAGAATACTGTTAAAATCTGTATTTTAAGATCGGCTAAAATTTCAAGTTTCATATTTAATATTAAAAGCTTTAAAATAATTTATTCTATTAAAAATAAGGCCGGTGTAGCTCAGCTGGGTAGAGCGCCAGACTCATAAGGATAAAACATATCCGGTGCTACCTGGAGGTCGAGGGTTCAAATCCCTCCACCGGCAATTACAATATTTTTACATTCGATTCTTCTATTACTACAGTTCTCTCGTATTGTATTACTGGTGTTTTATTTTTTTCTACTAACTCTGGATATGGTTGAAGAAAATCGTGATACAATAATTCGACAATAGCCTTATCTGTAATTCCTATTCCAAACTTTTTTATTAACCATCTTCTAGCAAATGGTAACATTTGATAATTATCATATATGTATTCGTATACTCTCAATGCTGTCCTTGGTACTTTTGACTTAGTCATATCTTGAAGAGAGAATATCTCTACTTTATCTGATTCTACCACCATACCTGCACCTTCTTGATATGTTGCAAATACTTCTATTGCAAATCTGTCTCCTACTTGGAATTCATAATCAATATCGTTTTTAACTGCTGGTAAAGGAGGATCATCATGAATATAATTTTTAGATATCCTATGTCCAGTTAAATTTTCTATAACCTTATATCCTTTTGATTCTAAAGTCTCTTGAATTACAGATGAAACTTGATAAACTTTTATACCAGGCCTTATTGTATTTATTGCATTTTCAACACTCTTTTTAGTCGTATCTATGATATCTTTGTGTGTATTGTCTAAACTTACAGTAATGGCATTGTCTACTACCATACCTTCATCATCGATATATCCAAAATCTATCTTGACCACATCTCCTTTTTTCAATACTCTGCTTTCATTATAACTAGCTGTAGAATGAGCAGCTACTTCGTTTATAGATAAGTTTACTGGAAACGCCAATCTATACTGTTCTGATATAATATCTTCTATTGATTCACATACATCTTTAACATTAGCGTCTATTATTACTATAGATTGAAGATCTTCTACAATTCTGTCAAACATGGTCATTATTAATTATAGCTATCTTTTAATCTTTATCTTCTTCATTCAAAGTCTTGAACTCTTGCTTAGATCGCTTTTTCAACATATAATAAGTTAATCCACCTATTAATATAAGTAAAAATACCAAAGCGTATAATCGCATGTCTGTTTGATTTTTATTATTATTTGAAACTGGTTTTAGATTTTTCATATAGTTTACAGCATCCTTAACTTTTCCCTGTTCAAGCATCTGAGCTATTTTAGTTTTATCTTCTTTATCATATTTATCAGCTAACATCATCAATCTATCTTTTACTAAATCGTATTGTGAAAGAACTTGTGCTTTAAGCTGTTCATATCTTTGAATTGCCATTTCAGGGTTATATATCATCATCTCTTTTATAGTTTCAACTTCTGCATTAACTTTTTGTGGACTTAGATCAAAATAATCTTTTATATAATCTAATTGATATTTTTCAAAAATACTCGTATTTATAGTATTGTTTCCAAGGTTGTCTCTAATTTTAATTAACTCTTGTAAAGCACTGTCATTACCTGTTATTGCCTTATGATATAGAAGATTTAGATAGACTTTTGCATCAGATGTTTTAAAAGCATTTTTAATACTATTGTAAGCTTCTTTCGCCTTATCTATAACTTTCTTCTCTATATTATCAATTAATTGACTTTTATTCGTAATATTAAAAGATATATTTGTAAAAGATATATTGATTGGCGATGAATTTAAATACGAAATAGCTCTATTCATCTCTAAATTTTCAATTTCTATCTGTACTTTTCTTATAATTTCAGTTGTATTAGTAGTATTAAACAATTCGATTACTTTATTTAAAGACGTATTGCAAAACTCATAATATGTTCTATCAACTTTACAAGGACTTAAACCTGCGTATTTAACAGAGATAACAGGGAATTCCCCGTATTTCCATTCTAATAAAATAGTACCATTACCTTTATCCTTAACATATAGAGCTACAGGGGTAGTTTTGATAATCTCAAATTCATTTAACCCTTCTTTTACTTGATATTCGTTATAATCATAAACAGCTATTCCTTCAATTTTAGATTCTATTATAAGTTTATGCTTAGAGGTCAATCTGTTATCTATTAAATGGGCCTCTAAATTCACCAATTTAGATTTAGCTAGAATCTGTTTCTTATGGGCCTCGTAGAGTTGACAATCATTTGGGTATAATTTAGGAATATTAATTGAATTCATATTAAATTCTTTCATTATCCTATTAGCATTTATTTTTACATCTGTTAAAACTATATCAAATGGGTTACATATTTTGACTAATAGATAAGAAGATTCTTCTCTATCAACATAGAATTTATTAGGATATGTAACATGATAAGATACATCAACGTAATTCTTAAGATATTCTATAGCTTCTTTTTCTATTTTTCCCATTATGGTCATGTAATTATTTTCAATGACTTTCAATTTACCTATCAATTTTTCTATTACTAGTCCTTCTGGACCTTCTAATCTTAATAGTTCATCTCTAAACTTCTTAGCTATACTAATAGGCAATTTATTTAACATCTCGATTAAATTACTTCTAATCTGTTCAAGATGTTTATATCTATTCTTAGCTTTCCAATATATCATCTCTTCTATCATGTATAGCTCTATAAGATCAAAACTTGTTGTAGTCATTAATAAATTCTTCTCATAAGATACATCTATATCGTCTTTTTCTGCTAATTTAATCAAATCGTTTAATCTTTTGTATAAATTATCATAATTTCTATATTCGTCAAATCTAAGATTCTTCAAAAACACATAGGTTTTTCCTAAGCTACCCATATTATTATTTATTATATTTAATAACATTCTCTTAGTATTGCCATCGTATTTCGTATTTTCTAATTCCATAATTTTGCTCTTTCTAACAGTTTCAATAGCAAGTTTAGCTTTATTTATAGCATCTTTATCCAATCTCAAATATTCGTTTATCCTGTTTTTAAGTGTTTTCAATTTCTGATTAAGATAAAATATTTTATTGTCATCTATATTCGTATTTGATATTAAAGATAATATTAAATAGGCACGATTACAATTCTCTGCAGGACTACCATCATCAAAAACATAATCAATATACATTATCTCATGATCTCGACAATAAGATGATAGATTAATCTGGGATAATTCAAATAATAGTTTTTCATTCTCCTCCTGAGTACTTCTTATCAATTGCTTAATCGAATCTTCAAAATCCGCAGCTATACGATATAGATTAGTAGATCTGGTAACATATATAGGATGTAATTCAAGGGCAAATCTTAGATTATTAAAAGATCTATTCAAATCTTCTAATTCTCTAGTAATATTTACATATCTTCCACAAATTCCAGAATGGTATACACAACCACCTTCTAATTCAAACTGTTTATATGTAGACTTTAATTTTTCACTTATTAACAATATTTTATGATTTTGATATTCCAATATATAAGATAAATCGATTAGAAAACGATTATAATAAGAAGATGCAGTTTTACAAATATTCGTTATGCCCAGTTCTAATGGAAATAAAACTATTCTCTCTAATGGAATAACCATTAACATATAACATAATAAATTATCTTTTGGGGTTACTTTCCATCGATAGGAATAACGAGTATAAGTAACATTTGTTTCCGGATCTTCTATAGTATGTTTAATCTCTTCTATTTCCATTCCAAGAGCATGTTTAATTATATAATTATACTCCATCAATGCTCTTAGAATATTTTGATCAGCTATAGATTGAAAATAAATAAGAATGTGATTGTTTACACATCTCGCTTCAATTAATTGATAATTCGAATAACATCTATCTATAAAATATGCTCCTTGTCTTAGATGTTCAAACATAGATCTTTTTCTCTCTTCAAGTTCTTCTAGAGTAACATATCTTCTATACTCTAAATATGCAGTAGTATTATACATAAAACTAGGATTGAATATATCTCCATTATAATAATTTATATTAGATGTAACATTTTCGTAAATACCTGCCCAAGATAAAAAGAATAATAAAATAAACATTATTTACCCATAAGCTTCATCAATATTTCTTTACTCTCTGGTGATTGATCTTCTCTCAATTTATTTAAGATCTGTTCTCTCTCTTCCATTGCTTCTTCTATTCTCTTCCTTGGATCTGTTAATTGTGAAATTCCAAATCTCTCAAGACTATCAAATAGCTCTTTTCTCTGCTCTTCATCTAATTTATCAAGATTTTTGATAAGATGAAGACCAACAGGTATGTTTTCTTCAGGTAGATTTAGTTTACCAGTAGCTATATATCTAACAGCAATAGCATCTAAAATATGTGCAGCATAAGGGTTATTCATGTATATATCTTCAAGTACTGCCTTTATCTCTTCTATATTATTAGATGTATCTTCTAAAGTCTTTCTCTCTTCTATTTTATCTTCTGAAAGCTTAGTCGTCTGTTCATCAATAGGTGTTTGAGTAACATAAGGAAAGTCTTCAAATACTTGTGTAGGTTGTAAACCAGTTAATTCTGCTGCTTCATTAATTTTTTCTATCTCTTCGCTTCTCTTAGCAGTTGAGTATAACATCGATAAAAGCAATACTCTTTCCTCTTCTCCTAATCTATTAATAAGCTCAGTTCTCAATCCTTCATTCTCAACAATCTCTGCACCTAATTTTTGTAAATTATCTGAGAATTTACTATATAATTCGGGGTTTGTATCTGCTAATCTAGCTAAATGGTCATTCAATATTAGATAATTCGTCCAAGGACTGGTAGGTCGATCAGATTCAAGTATTTGTTTATATCTATGTATTCTTTCTACAAGCTGCTGTACTGATATTTCTTGTCTTTGTCGATGATCTTCAATACTTACATTTACATTTCCTTCAGCTCTTTCAAATATTGCTGTAAGCATTTCATTTACCTCTTCTACAACAGTGTTAAGTACGATATATGCTTGAGATTTATCGACAGCTTTATTACTGTCATATGCTCCATAATAAGAATATGGTTCAGTAGTAGGGTACCAATAAGGATCGTCTGTAAGATAAGGATTGTTTATAAAATAATCGCCAAGTAGAGATCTACCGTAACGATCAAGATAGTTACTTAGTCCAAAACGATCTGGATTTCTATATGATTTATAATCAGCGAGGTCTGGTAAACGACACATTTGATTTATAATGTTATTTTGTAAAGACGATATATAAAATTCTCTTGGTTTATTTATTTTATCAATATTATCAATATTTTTTGGTTGATGTTGTTTAGGGTCTAATAATAGAAAGTCGTCATCTGTTATGCTATCATCTAAAGTATTTTTATCCACATTATTGTTTTTTATAGTTTTTTTATCAAAACCCACAACGCTATTATTAGAATTACCTACGCTACTTTGATATTCTTGTTTTTGAATCTCACCTTCCACAAATGACTGATTTAATTCTTTCATAGCTTCCATATTTAATTATTAAATCAAACTTTTTAAA
>CALKCX010000011.1 GCA_938083015.1 uncultured Microcaldota archaeon | reverse complement strand
AGATCTTATATCAATGTATGTTTTATCTTTAATACTGTTTTCTAAAGCGTTCTTTCTAGCTTTTTTAAATATCTCTATTCTTTTATTAAGATCTAAACTAGTTAAATCGACTTTCATAATTATAGGTTTCTGCGATTCTGATTTATCTTGACTTGATATAGTATTGTCTAAACTTATTGTAGTTTTTTTACCTATATATTCTTGAAACAACTCTCTAGCCTTGATTAATTTTTCATCAGGTGGAAGAATGCCATCATAAAGCATATATGCTATAATCCAAGCTCGATCTTTATCTTGTAATACATATATTGAAAAAAACAAACTTTTAAGCGCTTCTTTAATATCTTTGTGAACATCTATCATCTGTTTTAAAATATCGTCTTTATTACCTTGTTCTAATTGTTCAGCTAATTGCTTAGCTAAATCTGCAAATCTATCAAATTTTGGTTTGTATTGTTGATAGATATCGAATAAACTAACAAGTCCATTATTTGTCTTAGTATTACTCGTTATCTGACTAAGACCATCTTCTATTTTTATACTTCTAGGTATAGATTTAAGTTTCGTCTCTATATATTTCCAAGGTTCATCCATATATTTAGCTGTCTGAACTAAAACAATAGCTGCAAATTGCCAATTAACTAAAGAACTTTGAATCATTTTATCATTAATCTTAACTAATCTTTGCTTAAAAACAGGTTTTAAATCATCTTTCAATTGTTCATCTATTCGTGAAAAAACCCAAGAATTGCTTTCAAAAAACAAAGAAAATATCGCTAAGCTAATAATCTTGTCAAGATCTTCTTCAGTAGAAATCTGCCATCTAGAATTATTATTTAATCCAGAATTATTATCAGAATTATTAGTTAAGCTATTATAATATGTTCTGCTAAGTTTATCTGTTAAAGCTCCCTTTTCTAATGAATTTAATCGAGCAGGTAGAGATGTTACTAATACAGCAATACTGGCAGGATCGTCTTTTAAATCTAGAAGAATCTGGTCTAAATTTTCAATTAATTTAGATAATTCAAAATCTTTCTTAGAGAATATCAAATAGAAAAGAGAATCTATATACTTTTTTCTCTCTTTTTGATTTAAACTTTTATAATCTGCAGTTTCTATTAGTCTTTCTGCTTCATCTAATCTTTTTTCTAACTTAGCAGGCATGTGGGAATGAAATATAAAGCTAAGAGCTGTTAAAATAGAACTAAATGGTTTAACTCTTTTTTGCCAGTATTCATGTTGAAAATACATCATATGGCCTCTTAACCAAGCTGGTGAATCTTTAGAATTTAATACGCTATCTATTAATCTTTCTGCTTCTAGAAAACTACTTTTTTTAGTAGCATGAATTGCCTTTAATGCTGTCAATACAGGATTTTCATCTCTCTGCTCTGGACCAATACCAAATAATGTTTTAAAACCTGCAACTAGATCATCTACAAAATTAGCTATATTGTCAAATACTCCTAATAATCTACTAGACATTTCTTCAAACCACGCCATTATTCCTTGAACAAATCCTTCTCGTCTAAACGTATCTAATACATCTTCAGTAAATCCTACAAAAGCTCCAAGACTTCTACCTATTCCGTATCGACTACCTTCTTCTATAGCTGATTCTACTCCACGCATTATAGCTCCAAAGAACATATTATTGACAGAGAATGGTGGGTATATAGATATTCCTTCATTTGAAAATCTAAGTAAACCTATCCCCATATATAAGTTTTTATACCAACCAACGTTTAATTGATTAAAATTGAATCTTAAACCAAATCCTCCTGTATCTCTATCTAAACCTACACCAAGATTACCAAGAGAGTTATCAGTATAAGTTGCAGATATACCAGCTGCTAATATACCAGAATTTCCTTCATTTTGGAAACTTGTGCCAATAGTTAAATATCTATCATTTTCGACTTTCTTTAATACAAGATTATTATTCTCGGTAATAATTGCATATTCTCTTCTTATATCAAATGCTCTAAGAAATGCTATAAACGAATCATCGTATACTGCGTATTTTTTATTATCTTTTTCTTCCACTTTAACTTTTTTCTCAGATTTTTGATTGAATTGCTCTATAAGTTTGAATACATGATCATCTATTTCTATAAGACGTGTTTCAATATCAGATGTTGATAGAGAAGTCTGCATAGGTGTTAAAATTTGAATACAGCTTTTGCAGATAATCTTATTCTATATCTCTCACCAAGACTTCCATAGCCCAGATCTAGCTCTAAGTTATCTGCACTTTTTAATCCTACTCCTAAGTAATAACCAGTTAAATCACCTTCATTTGATAATCCTGCTGTTAAGTTAGCAAATAATCTTTGATTTAACCAAAAACCATAGCTAGCTGCTATACCTCTTTCATTACCTAAGTTGCCCCATACATTTACCTCTCTATCATTATCTCGATATCTTACTTTTAATACTAATACGTCTTTATTTTGATTATAAGCTGCTCCAAAAAACATAGGCCCATTTTGTGCAGATACTGAAAAGATGGTTTTATTGCTATCATATAATGCTCCTAAAGATATTAAGTATATACCAAGAGGGAAAGTGACTTGTGCTGCGGCAACAGATAACCCATTGTTTATACCTGCTGCAGCTTGTACTTCCACATCTCTCAATACAATGCCCCCGCCAAATAGTATTCTTAAATCATCTGTTAATAATGCCTCGAGATAGTTACTACCAAATGCTGCATAAGCTCCTGTTATACCTTGGACTCCTTGGAAGAATCTAGAATATTGACCAAACATAATTGGATCGGCCTTACTCATTCTAAATAATTGTAAGCTCATATCATTGTTAGATAATCCTCCACCTATTAATACATTTTCTCCTGTTGCTGCATATAGAGCAAATAGATTGTAATCATTTAATCTTGTCTTTACTCCAGCTGCAATCTGAGATAATCCATTTAAATCTATATAATTACCTGTTATTGCAAAATTCGGAGTACCTAAAGATACTTTTAATCCTACACCATTACCTATTATACCAAATCCACTTACTACCATATCTTTAGATAAATATTGACCACCAGCTACGATGTTACTATTGTAAAATCCACCGTATACTAAACTTGGCGCCATTACCTGTTTACCTAGAAAAGACCCTGCTGCTAATTGATTACCATTTAATAGATAAGCTGCAATAGCAGATAGATCCTTTTCATCTTTTATTACATAAGCTGATAATTCAGGCATTGATATACCGATAGAACCTACAATACCTTTTTCTCCGACTTTAACATTACCGACCATAGCTGCAAATCCTGGTATTAAAACATCCATACCTGCAATCCAGGAATTATCTACATAACCTAATTGATACCAGTTTCCACTTATTTTCGCGTA
This sequence comes from uncultured Microcaldota archaeon, assembly GCA_938083015.1. Classification (GTDB taxonomy): domain Archaea; phylum Micrarchaeota; class Micrarchaeia; order Anstonellales; family J096; genus JAADEL01. The sequence continues at coordinate 3,709 of CALKCX010000011.1, read as the reverse complement.
TAGTATACCATTAAATTTACCGTTTTCTTGTCTAAATACAACTCCTAGATTTGCTCCTCCAAATCTTTGATCTAATTCTGCTTCTAATTCACCAGATACCCTTCCTGGAGAAAATCTTATTTGACCAGACATTAATTGATTTAATAACTCAATGTTTCTAGCTATAAAAGCTATCTCTTGGTTGTTTACCTCTGCTATTATAGTAGATCTTGTACCTATAAGTTCAGCTCTTCCAGAACCAACGGCATTGCTTTCAGTGGCCTCATATCTAATATTAGCTCTAAGTTGTTCCCATGTATTTGAAGGTAATTTAAAGAAATACCCAGAACTTCTACTATATCTAGTTGCCAATTGAGATGTATTTAACAACAATCCTTGAGTTATCAATTCTGGATCTGGTACTTGTAATCTAGGAGAAGCTCTGACATTTCCTCCTGAAGAGAATGCAGCATCTGGTATAGGACGTATCTCTTTACCAGATTGGACAAATTCTTTTATCTGATCTCCGACAGTCATCAAATCTTGAAATCTTAATCCTGAACTTGATTTAACAAAATTTCCGATACGTGTATTAAGATTTCTATTAAGCATACTAGAAACGGCACTTGCATAATTTTGATAAAGACTTGTAGTTATTCTAGGTAATTCTTCAGTATAATATCTATGTTGTTCTAATCTATTTAAACCAAATGATTCTGGTGAATTACTAATACCTAACATAACTCTTTCAACTACTTCTAAAGATGTAACTAAATTATCAAAAGATCTAGTAGTCTTTGATAAGAATGTTAATCCGTATTTATATGCTAAAAGATTATTGTTAAAATTACCTCTTAATAATCTTTCAAGTATATCTTTCTCTTTCTGACCAGGATTGCTAAAATCAATAGTCTTTACCTGTCCATTTTCTATATATTCCATACCATTTATCTCTTGGAATATTGCTTCATAAGCATATTTAACAAAATAATATCTTTCTAATAAAGATTTCTTTTCTAATTCTTGTTCTGCGTATGTGTATATACGACTTAAATCTGTAACTCTTTTTCTATATTCTAAGCTTTGAACATAATCTAGAGCTTGCCTTAAAGTTTCTGAACTTATCTCTTTATCACCTGTTAATGTTCTTAGTATAAAATTTAACAATACAGGGTCGTGTCTTAATAGTTTGTCTAAATTCTCCTGATTAGAAGAAATAAGAAAAGTTTCAATATCTCTTCTTACTAATAGTAAATCTGTTAAAGAATATTCTTCTAATTTTTTAAGATCTTCAAATGATAGTCCAGTAGCTTTACTTAGAACACGTCTATATTGTCCATCAGTCTTACGATCTAATTCATCCCAAATATCTTTAAGTTTAGTATTGTAATAAATCTCATCTCTAATATAAATACTAGACATAGTTATTATTGAAGAATATGTTAGTAATGCTTTAACGTTTAATTTTTCTTGTCCAGAGCTAGATGTTTCTTTTTTCTCTTCTCCATGTTTAGCTTTCGTTGCTTCTTCTTGTCTAGGTATTACATCATGTTGTCTCTCTTCTGCAGATTTAGCTCTTTTTTGTTCAAAGGCCTTATTGTAATCTTGTATAGTCTGTGATATTCTAATAATAATTTCAGGAGTTATATCTTTTGTCATATTTCTAAATCTGGATTCCGAAACAGTATATTGACGATTGTTTTCTACAATATAATAGCGATCTGGTAATTCATAAGCTATTGCTCCATTTGGTAGATTATACTTTTTAATCGATGAAATAGAATATTCTGTTTTAGATGTAGTAACTTTATATACTACGCCATCAATACTAACTGTATCTCCAGGCCTTAGCTGAGATAAAAATTTAATATCTTGCCATTTTCCATCTATATAAAGCTTTATACCTTTTATTCCACTATATTGCTCAGTAGGCGTGAGGTATATTGTTTTTACATTATCTAAAATTTCTATCTGCATTTTACCTCACCTCTTCAACAGGTTTTTGAAAGTAATAAATAGCAAGTCCTTTAAAAGATTCCCAGCTCATCTTATCTTTAAATTCTCTCTCGTAAACAGATTTTAATAATTCTATCTCTTCATCTGAATAGTATTTATTTAAAGGTTCTCTAATTGTTGCCCCATCTATGTTTTCGGGGTTTAATCTAATTAAATCTAAAACTTCTCTAAACCATGGTTCATATTGGACTTCCTTTCTGTTTTCAACATTCTTATCTATTGATGAAAGATCTAGAGGTTTTTCTATCTTTTTATCAACAGCTACTGTTGATCTAGGATTTTGTGTTTCAGAAGGTTGTGGCCGTAAATTATGTGTAGCTGCAACTGCATCTAAAACTATTGCAAGATATTCTGCATCAGACATCGGTCTAGCGCCTGTTAATTGATAAGCTTTCTGCATTAATTGTTTATTCCTAATCATCTGATCTGGGTTTAGTCCTAGCATAATATATATTTGCATTTCAGATCTCTCACTTAATAATCTCTCTGCCAAACTAAGATATTGACCAGTTTCTCTTGTCTTTAACTTTTGACTATATATATCTGAGAATACTCTTATCTGATCATACGTTAATGGTGAAGGTATTGTAATACCTGTAACCTGTTCTAATTCATCTCTTTCGGTATTTGGAGATTTATTAGAAGAATCCTCTTTTTTAGTAATCTTCTCTAATTGGTCCAATACTGGTGAATCTTGTTTTGCATCTGTTCTAGGTTGCTGTTTTTCCGATAATGTTTGTTGTGATCTAGGATCTTGCGTTTCAGAAGGTTGCTGTTTTTCCAACACTATCCATTGCGATTGGACCTTTTGAAGGTTTTCAGAATATTGTGTTTTAGTATCTGTTCTAGATGCTACTTGGTTGTTTTGCCCAGGTTTTTGTTGTTTTACAGGATCTACTCTAATTTCTACTCTTTGATTATCAACATCTTTAAACGTAAGTTGATATTTTTCTTTAAAATACTTATCAAACCAAGCTTTTATTGTGTCAACATCTTTCTTTGCAACTCTAAACCATATCCAAGAATATTTACCATTAAGTAAATCTTGAATTACTCCAGCTACATTGTCTCTATCTACATTATTAAGCTTATTATACAATTCTAGTATTATACCATTATACTGGGCCTTATTATTTTGCTGATTAGTTTTAACTTTATCTTGATGAGAAGATGTTTGTTGTTTACTCTCTGTTCTAGGTTGTTGTTTTTCCGATGTTACCCATTGCGATTGGGCCTTTTGAAGGTTTTGTTTTTCAGAATATTGTGACGGAATAGAGTATAAAGAAGTTGGTTTTTGAAACTTATAAGTTATTATTTCAATACCTAATTCATCTAAAGATCTGTTTATTCTAGTGCTATCTAATCTTATTTGATCATAGAATATATTGTTGTTTTTACCTGCCCTTTTTAAATTCAATACTCTTAATATTTGATTTAAATTAAAAACATAACCATCTTTAGCTTCTATAGTATATTGAGACAACTTAAGATTTTCAGGATCGTATCTTGTCCATGGACTATTATCTAGTCTGTAAACTACAATGTTGTTAAATACGGCAAATTCTAAATATCTTGTAGCTCCTTGTTCATCCTTTACCTTTAATCTTAAAGCATTAACCTGTCCTAAAAGCAATACATCTTTTCTAAGCTGATCTTTATCAAATAATTGATCAGTCAATATTCTATATCTACTTCCTTCATATGACAGCTCTAC
>CALKCX010000010.1 GCA_938083015.1 uncultured Microcaldota archaeon | reverse complement strand
CGAGAATTTACGCACGTTTTTAATGAACGTATGTATGGGCCACCAAATTGTAATGCCATTCAACCTCCAGATCCTTTATCTTGCACACTCTATGTAAAAGACGGTGTTTCTATAAAATCTTTTCCTGGTAGCTGTTCTTGGGTGGGACAGTGTGTTGATTATGGCAATAATAATAGCTCGGCAACTTATTCATGTTCAATTTCTATACGTCCTTCAGGCTTAGATCCCGGATATGGGTACGCTGAATTAAACTGCACAAACAACGAATCCATTAGATCTAATCCTTTACTTTTTGATTTTGAAAATCCGCAAATAAGAAATCTTGTAATAGAACCTAGTTCTCCTTTTTATAATGATTCTATAAATATAAGATATTGTGTAAATGACGATAATAATGATATATTATGTGCAATACGGATTAACAATATAAAGTTTATAGAAAATCATTTTCCAGGTAATCAAGGTTGTGCTAACAATACAATATCAGGATTGCCTTGGGGCCATCATCGAGTTACTATAGAATGTAAGGATACAACCAGAAATACATCTTTTACAGGTACTAAACGTAATAGTACAGAAACGCGAGATATAAGAAGATATACTGAGCAGACAGCTACAATAAATATATTATCGCCACCAGCTTTACCTATATTCGCTACTAATAATACGACAATCAAACCAGTAAATATAACATTTGAAGTTAACGATAGTCCTGTGGATATGTTAGATTGTATTATAAACAATACTGCTACTGGTCTTGTTATAGAAACTATAAATGATGTTAGAAACAATTCTAGAATTGAGAGAATATATACAAATCTAAGTGAAGGTTTATACAATATTGTTGTACAATGTACAGATAGGGGGCCAAGAAATACAGGAACTTCACAATCTAGAGTGTTTATCGTTGATTTTACTCCACCAGAGATATCAATAATATACCCTGATGAAGGATCTTTGACATACGCATCTCCTATTGATCTTCAAGTAAGAGTATTCGATCTAATACCATCACCTAATAAGCTTACGTGCAATTTAATTGTAGCTAATTTATATTCTGATAATACAGAAACATCTCCGAATAGTATTATAAGAAGAAGTGTAAATATTGTTAATAACGGAGATTATACTTTTAATGTTACCTGTGTAGATCTAGCTGGAAATCAGAATTCTACTGGAGTTAGATTTAGATATCAAGATGGAGTGCCCCCAAGGATAACACCTAAATCACCTATTGGAACAAATGTTAATAGTAATAATGTTCAGCTAATAGCTTATGTAGATGAAAGTTCTAATAATGTTTTTTGTGAATTTATCTTAGAAGGTCCAGGTGGGTATAATGTTAGTCAAACTTACAGTGGTTCGGCAGGCAATATAGGTGTAAATGTCAATTTAGGTAATGATGGTAACTATCGATGGATGGTTAGATGTCGCGATAATAATAACAATATTGCCGAATCTTATTGGGTAGATTTTAGAAAGAAAGAAAATGTTGAATTGCCCCCATTTACATTTCAATGTGGTACAAATGGCAATCAAAGAATGCTTTATATTTTTGTTACAGTAGCTGTTATAGGTATATTGTTAATAGCATTAGGATATATGTTCGGGAATTTGTTTAATAATCAAGAGATACTATTGGGTGCAAAGGTAGAATTTAGATCTTATTTAGTTACATTATTTGTATTCTTCCTTATTATATTTGCTTCGAATGCATTCTATTGTGGAATGACAGAAAATATGCTTGTAACAGCTAAAAACAACATTTCAGCATTATCGAATAAATTAAACAACCTTACTTTAACTGCAGCTAAAATATACGCAATGTCATCTATATTATCATCTATAAGTCCTATGGAATGGTCTATAAGTATATGGGTAGTAGAACTAAATAAAAGAGAGAACTTCAATAAAAAGATATATGAATACGCTAATAATGCACAAGGTCTGGTAAGATTATTCCAATCTATAGTATTTAATCTAAATTATTACACTAAACTAGTCGAATTTTTAATATCTTATTCTTATGGTTTTCTATTATATCTAGCTTTAATAGCACGTATATTACCTTTTACTAAGAGAATAGGATCTACGCTATTAGGTATAGCTATAACATTGATATTCATATTGCCATTCTTATATAATGTAACTACTGTTATAATCGTTAATATAATGTTGAATACTATTCAAGGTATAGAACAAAATTTGATAATAGCAGAATCTAAGATAGGTGAAATATATAATCAGGTAGCTGCGGCATTGAATAATTTAGATGAAATAGCAATATGGGCAAATAGATTACAATTTGGATGGCTATTTCTTAAATTCGGTTCTTGGATATTCTTACAAATATCTAAAATAATAGGTATTACATATCCAATAGCAGCAGCTTTATTCTATGTATTCGCAGATATCGCCTATGGAATAATTAAAATGATAATAGCCGTTATATGGAGTCTTGAGACTTCGAATATGAATAATGTAGGTACTGGTGGAACGAATCAAATGATAGAGGCCTTTGATATTTTATTAAGTTATAATATGATGATACATTTAGCATTTATGAATGTCATTAACATAGCATACTATTTAATCAATCTCATAGTCGCCATAGTTTCTATTCGATCTATATCTTTATTAGGAGGAGGTGATTATTTCTTATATGGTATTGAAGAGCGTATTTAGCTTAATAATTATAAGTTCGGCAACATGTAATTTAGAAATAGATAATAATATGATAAGAATTGCTCATCAAATCATAACCATAATACTAATTGGACTTGCATTGTTTACTATTTATAGTTACTTAATAGCTGATCAACAAAAGCGTATAATTGTAAGAGCATCTGCTATAAACTATCTTTTTAGTATATTTATACTTCTAGCAATACCTGGTTTTAGTGAATTCTTATGTAGATTACAATCAAATATAGATCCAAGTATAGGTAATTATTTTGATTATTCTATGAATACTTTACAATCTAGAACAGATATGTTATTAAGCAATATATTATCGGCATACGATAGATTGGCCCAGAGAGAAGGAGAAGCTAACATACCGTATAGCTTTACTATAGTTTCGTTTACAATAACAGGTGCTACGATATTATATGTAATAATGAGTTTAGATCAACCTAGTTTGATTACATCGGCAATTACAAAATCGATGATCTTTCCAGTAATAACTTATCTACCATATAAACAATACATGGTATATAATTCTATAACTAACAGAATAATTAGAGACTTAGAAACAATATATATAGGTTTACAAGTTCATCTATTTATATTGCAAATTATAAGAAATGGGTTGTTTGCAGGTATAGCAATAGGAGGGGTTGTTATAAGATTGTTTCCAGGTCTAAAAAAAGCAGGAGATATGTTAATAGCTATTGGATTAGGCATGCATATACTATATCCATTTATATACTCTATATATTTAAGGGGGTTTGAAGATATATTTAATGCTGATCAAGGAATATATAATCCAAGGTATGTGGAAAACATATTCATAAAAAATCCAGACTTATCTTATTACAAAGTTAGTTTATATCAACTTATGGTGATAACTTTACCAAATCTATCATTAGCTGTAGTAGCTGCTTTTGCAATGAATGCTTATAAAACTTTTGATTTTATAGAATCATTATAGGTGTTGTTTATGATATATCTTATGTTAATAATATACGTATTTGGAATAAATGTATCGGAAGAATACAATCGTAGTATAGAATCAATATTAAGGAATCTATCAGGCACACCGTATATTGGAGAGATATTACAAGGAAATCTAATGCAAGGAGAGCTTCCAGGTTGGTTTACATTAGGAGTAATCGGATTATTGATAGGATTTAGTTTAGTCATATTAATGAATTTCTCTGCAGATCTATTGAATTCTCCTAGATTAAAGGCCATGGCCAATGTTGAAATGAAGGAATTCGCTTTTTCATTTGTTATATTATTAGGATTATTGGCCTTAATGCATATAATGGATATCATATTTATAAGCGTCACCTCTTCTTCAAATAATCCATCTATTAGAGATTGTAATTCTACTGGATGTGTTTATAATTACATAAGGGAAAATATAAAGGAAAACTTCGATATTTTTAAGACGATGGTTTTAGAGAGTGTAAAATCAGCTGCTGCAAAATATAAGATGGGCAATGTTAGAGAAGGTGTTAAATTCGAATGGCCAGGAATTCCTTCTTTAGGATTACAATACGCCGGTGGATTCACCCCATATATTGTTGAAGAACAATATTATACATTAGGAATGTATATTTTAACATTATCATCTGGAATAGCAGCTTTAACATTTGGTCTAATACAAATAATAGGACCTATATTTATTTCAATAGGAGTATTTCTTAGACCTTTACCATTCTTTAGAAAATTAGGAGCTACTTTACTTGCAATAGGTATAGGCTTCTTCTTTATATTACCAGGTTTATTCGTATTACTTTATTCTTTTCCTCCATCTTTTGGTCTAACTTATTCATTAAACCAATGTCCAGAGATATGTAGAATTGAAATAGTAGCTTATAATAATCAACGCCTAACTTATCAACAAGCCTATTCTATTTTATCTCAATCTTATGATTTGATAAAAATAAATAGATTTTTAGATGGTCTTGATGAAAAGACTTTAAACGGGATAACATCTTGTGAATATCTTAACAATAATCTTGGATCTATATATGGTGTTACACCAGAGATATCAATTAAAGCTAGAGATTTAGGTATAAGAATGAATACTTGTCCAAAGATATGTAGAAAAATCCCATATCCTATAGATATACCTATATGTTACTTTAGCTCATCAGCATGTTCTAATCTATACGATTTATCGAATGGATCTTGCTTTAATATTATGTATGATTTAAGTGTCTTAGATAATACCATTAGATTGGCAAATGGAAATACTATAAGGTTAAGAGATTATATAAGGGAAACTAATTGTACTAAATTATTACCTCTTAGACCGTATAGAGAGGATTACAATTTGTATTGTCCTTTATCATGTAGAGGATATTATAATAAAATAGTATGGGGCACTTTTACTGAAGAAGAAATAGAATTGATTCAAAATGGAAATCCAAGAAGTATATTGGATCTTTTAAATAGAGGCCAGGGCGGAGAGTACACAAAAGAATTTGCAAATATGCTAAAAAATGATACGTTTTTTAAAAATGTTGTTAGTGACATTATAAACAATAGTATCAAGAATGTATGGAATGCCAAAATATTGATAACATGTGGAGCTATGTATACAGTAGCTAATCCATATTGCTATGATCAAGATCTTAATAATAGTATAAAAAAGATCTACACAGCTATAGAGAGTCCAAGTATAAACAATACTACTTTAGTAGAGGAAATAAATAATCAATACGATACGCCTAGAGGAAATAAAGCTTTGAATATAAGAAACAATATCAAACCTCAACACGAAATTTCAAATGATTTTCTAATATTTATAGATGTTTACAATCAAACAGGATTTACAACTTCTGAAGAACAGATAGTAAATATGTTTAGAGATAGATTCTATCAATATGTTATAAATAATTACAATAACATAGATGTAAATAACGACGGTAACTTTAAAGGTTGGAAAGATAGGTTTGGTAACATATGGAGAACAAACTGTTTTAATTCTCTTCAAACAGTCATGAATATAAAAAAAGGTGCTAGATCAGATATAAGTACAGATGAAATAGTAAAATTAGCTGGATGCTCTGAAATCGTAGGTAACGCTTTAGATCAGACTATAAAAGATCTTAAACATGCTGCCAATACACCATACTGGGCATATGGTATATGTAATCCAAATGAAGATTTTGGTATGGAATGTAAGTATTCTGGATCAAACATGTGTCCTAGAGTTACGACATGCAATAATACCTATATGTATAAGACTGAGGAACTACCTTCAAGAATCTGGAGAAATATTAGACAAAATTACTTTGAAACCACTAATACAGAGCTAAGTGTAATGATAACATATCTATCAAAAGTATATTTACCTATATATCCAAATAGTCAAGATTGCAGTTTAGCTACTAGTGTAAACCCAGATTTACTTAGATTCCCTCCTTCTCCAGATTGTTCTGGATGTGTAGAATTAAACATGTTTGAAAACCATAATCATCTATTTTCCTATGTCGGTGCTGCTGTATTTAGAATGATAACTTTACCTTTAATAGCTATATTTATAACATTTGTAGCTATAATAACTTTATCAGAATATCTGGGCGGAGAGATATTCTTACCTGGAATAGGTAAGGTGAGATAATGATACCAGAATTTGGTAGTACTTTGTATACTGTATTGGGAATAACTATAGTTATAGCAGGATTGTTTATGTTTATACTATTAGCATTGGGTAAAATGTTTAGTATAAAAGAGATGGAACAGACTTCGAAAGAAGAAATTGTAGAAATTGCCATATCTATACTTTTAATCGGAGTAGTTAGTTACTTGGTTACCAATCCTATACAAACGTTTACATGCGGAGTATTGATAAATAATATTCTGGGCGAAAACATAGCATGTGATAATCCTGTTGATAGAGAAATTTATCTAAATAGATCTTTTGAGAATTATTTGAATATGAGCTATATGTCTGTAGCTGGAGATAGGGTTAAAGATAACTTGGATAGATTGTTAAAAATATCGTTAAGCTCGAGAAGATATTTTATATTTGGTAGTATTGCTGTTGACGCTCTCTATAATGATCTACCTGGAATATTAGGTGGTAGTAATACTATACCTGATCAAGCAAAAATAAACGATATTGGACTACCTTTAGATGAAATAAAAAAAGACTTATCTGAATTAAATCCTGGTTTATCTAGTGGATTTTCTTATATGCCATGTAGACATTTTAGTTTAATATACGATAATGTAAATACTTTATTATCTCAGATCAATCAATATAGATCGATAATATACATGTTTAGAGAGATGTTTAGTTCTAGTGTTTATCCAATATTTATAGTTGGATTCTTCGGTATAGGCGGAATATTAAGAATGGTCAAGTTAACTAGAAAAGTCGGCAGCTTTATGATATCTTTCTCTATAGCTATGAGTATGTTACCTATACTATCGGTATTCTTTTTAAACGTAATTACCTTAACATACAATGATTTTAATGCATCTACTATGGCAGTAAATGCTTCTAATAAAATAGCAGAATTAACAGATATTAGAGCATATCCGACTAATTGTAAAGATCTTACATTAGAGAGCTTTAAAGGTATGTTTTTAAACATCTTATCAGAGATATCAGATTCTAATTCTATGATAATAGGATTTAGCGTATACTCTATGTTAATAATCTTATCTCTTGGGTTATCTTTATTAGCAACGATATCGATAACAGTAGGTATTAATCAATTATTAGGAATAGATGTTAGTCCATTCGTATTATCGTATATAGCTAGGGTGGCGTAGATGTTAGATCAATTTACTGGACCAATAGCAATAGCTATGGTAATATATTTAATATTTTATGCTTTGATATTTCTTTTAGGTAAGGTTTTATCTAATCAGATGTTGATAAGATACGTAGACATGGGAATGAGAGAATTCATAATAATATTGGTATTCGTAATATTGACTTATATAAGCTATAGATTTATATATTTTGAAACTATTCAGCATCCAGATTTTGTCTTATCTGCATTTCAAGGTAGTAGCATAGCTGTTAGCCCGGGATCGTTTTTAACTCAAGGAACGATATATAATATATCGAGACAGTATTTATTGTATATGTTGGGATTGATAAATAATATGTCTTATATGTTAATAGAAACTGAAGCTAGAATGTATCATTATTCTTCATTTACTTGTAGTAGATGTGCTAGCGATATAACAATAGGTGGTTTTGATGCTGGTTGTTTCTTCTTTCCTAATTCACTTTCATTGTATACAGTTATACCTTATACTAATTACATAGAACCGATTGCACAATCATTAGCAGCAGCTAGAAATAGTTTAGAATTAAGTACCAAGATATTAGGTTCTTATTATGGTTTATTAAACTTAAGCTCTACAAGATCAATAGTATTGTTATTAGCATATGGCATAATATTAAGGTTAATACCTGGAATGAAATTCGCTGGCAATACTTTGATGGCAATAGCATTTGTGATGCTAATAATATTACCTGTCATAATATATTTACAATCTAATATATTTTTCAAATATATTAATAATGATGTAATGGGTTATTATGATAGAATAAAAAACTTTTCCGATAACTTACCTGGTTATCTTGAACCTAATATCTTATCGCAATTGGTAATAAATATAAATAATCTCTTCGTAGACCCTACTGATCCTTGTAAAAATATTGTATCAACACCATACATCAATAAGAAAGGTACAGATATAGAATTTGGTATACCAACTAGTGGTAACTTATTTAGCGCAATCTTCGGTAGACCTAGTACAACTATACTTGATTCCGAGATAAAGCGAGCTTATCAATCTCAATTTATCATATCTACATTTTCCCTATCTTCAACAATAGTAGCTATGATTATAGCTGCAAAATCAATAGTAATACTACTTGGAGAGAGATTCTCATTCTTGGATCTATTCTTAAGGGTGATATAATGGGAGGGTATGTTGAATTGTCAGTTTTAGGTATTATGATAGTATTCGCCCTATATTTGATTCGAATATTATTTTATAAAATAGCTAATATGCCATATCAAGAGAAAATGGCCACTCAAGATATGATTGAATCTGTAATATTTGCAATAGCATTATTATTGTTGTTTAACTTCTTAGGTATTGCATTTACTCAAAGTGCACAAGAACAATTAAGAATATTTCAAGAGAATCTTAGAAACTATTCAGGACAAGTTACTTTAGGCAATCCTGCTAGCGGAGATAGTTATATCGATGTTATCATAACTTATCTTGAATTATATAGAGATTTGTTGATATCTATAAAAGATAGGGCAATAGACGATTATGATAGAATTGTAAATAGATTTGCTGGTTTTGATTTTTCTATAGCAGGTTATTCATATAGGTTATTTCAAAGAATATTGGAACAATTAGAAGGTAAAGAGATAATTGCTAAAGAACTAGTAAAGCTTGGATTTATAATAAAGTCATCTTTCAATTTAATAGTTAACTTATCTATATTAATAGAAGCTTTAAGATATTTAAGAGAGATGGCACCATTGATTCTTATCACAGGTATAGTATTAAGAGCTTTATATCTTACCAAAGGTCTAGGAGCGATATTAATAAGTTTGACATTCTCTTTTTACTTCATATTTCCAATGATATTATCTATGTCATTACTAAATAGTATGACTAATGTACAACTTGGTGTTGGTGGTAGTAAACTAAAAGTTGATGGAACTAGCTATTACTCGGCAGAATTAATGAATTTTGATTTAGATAAATACAGCAGAGCTACTGATAGTATAAAAAACTTTTTAAATTTTGTATACAATAGATTAAATATAGCAATATGGGTAAGTATGGGGTTAAGTTTAGGAATAGCTTTATACTTTTACGGTATTCTTACAGGAGGTAGTCTAATATGGGGGGCCCCTATACAGTTCTTAAGATTGTTATAATATTAATAATATTATCTGGTTGTTTACAAAATCAGTCAAGTTTTATTATTAGAGATATATGTTGTCAAAACATAACAGATGGAAGATGTGTCGAGTTAAGAAATGTTACGAATAATCAAGTAGTGTCAATGCAGATAAGCGATGGCAGTTGTTCAGATTTAGCTAGATTATGTTACAATACTAATTTATCAATAAATGGTTTATCAGCTAGAGTAGATATTCCTTATTGTAGATACGCAAATATAGATAATTGTAAAACAGGATTTACGATGTTAGTATACGATAAGTATACGGGAAATCAGAAGGTAAATTATGATTTTTTAATACAAAAATTCATGTTTAATAACACGTTACCTGCAGATCAAGGAGAAGAATTAAAGCAAAAGACTCCGTTCAATCTTCTCTATGGAACATTATCTAGAAAGTTTGTCGGTAAATACGATATGGATAAATTTAACATATACGGTACTAAATTTGGAGTTGGTGATTCTATATTAGAATATGAACATTATAAATACTTTTACCCATTTGATAGAGATTATCAAGGTATGGAAGGTCTAAACCCTATTTTCTATAATATAGTTCCTGAAGCAGAGAGAAGATGTGAATTAAATAATACTAAATATACGTGTGCTGGTAGAGAATACGAAACTTGGGAAAGCTGTCTATTGATGTGTGAGATGCCCAATACTGGTAGAGAATCCATGGAATCTTTTTACAGATCAAAATACAATAAATCATATGGATACGAATACATATATAGCGTATATGATGATACGGCCAAGATATTAAATGATCAAAACTTTTATAGACTTTTAATTATCATTGCTAGTCTAGATAGGATTAGCGAAAGATACCCTGTAGGACTGTTTAAAACTTTTGCCCAACCTTCTCATCCAAATTTCTTTCATAAGATTTACTTAAATCAATCTTCTCTAACCACAGGAGGGGGCCTTATGACAGGTTGTTTTCTCGGAATAGGTCTTGGATTTGGATTTAGAGAAAGCTTTGTGTTAAACCCTGGTAATTATACTGCGTTTGTAGAAACTGGCAATATAAGTTATGAGTATATACGCAATGTAAATGGTAAAAACATATATAGAGTAAAATATAATTTTATTTTAAAACTTCAAGATTTAAACTTGACCAAATATAGTCAAGGAGGATTTTTAATTACGTTTTGCACTTCTTCTAGAATTACTACAACTCTGACGTTTAACATGACATTATCTGAAATATTTATAGAAGAGGAATACCCAATGTATATTATGCAAGAGATAGCTAAAAGATACTATCAAAGATTTGGTTTTAGTCCAGATAATACATCAAGACCCCTTATCCAGAGATTTGATAGATATATGAATAGATATTACAATTTTACAGGTCTTCCTTTTGAATGTATTTATGAAGATTATAGTTCAAGTGGTGGTACTTGTTCTGTAGAATACTATGCTAGGTATACTTGTATAAATGCTTCAAATAATCAATCTTTGGATTGTTGGTGTGATCCTGTAACATGTTATGCATACTATAATTATCAAGGACCTATGCTTAATTTAAAAGTAGGTTCTGAAGTAAAGCCTAGTCTTACTTACAATCGTACCAATGTATTTGAAAGTCCTGAGTTTATACCTAGAAAGACAATAAAGTTTAAAGGTAGAAACGCGGTAGTTATTCCAGTTAATGATAATTTAGATTTTAACAATTATACATTGAAAAAAGCTTGTTTTAGTGGAAACAATAATGAAATTTTAGTTTGTGACGCCATAACTGGTGGAGCTGGTTGTCCTAATAGAAATGAAGAATTGTGGAATATTACATTTAAAAGATACGAATTTCAATTTGATGATATTACTTATTTGAAAAAAGTAGTTATATTAATAGAGGATGGTAATGGTAATTATGGAGATTGTAAAGGTATAAGAGTTAATAAGACTGTAAATAATACTACGCAAGAGTTTTTAGATTTAGATATTAGAATATTTGGACTACCTGTGCCCCCTAATCCTTCTTTAAACTCTATAGCTGTAACTTTATTTAACATGCCTAATCAAATAGAATATAGTGGTAAGAGTACGGATAATATAAAAATTGCTAAATATGCTTGTGCAAAACCAGATACGAATTATGGAGGAACATATACATATTCTAGTCCGTCAAAGCAAAAATACGAATACGCTAGTTTTGCCTTTGATGATTTTGGTAGATTAATAGGTTGTTATCAAGGTACAGTAGCTATGAATAGAAGTCTTGATGGAGAACTGCTTTTCGTAATTAGAAGAGATTATCAATATGGACTTTATAAGCATTACCCATTTACAAGAGATGTTACTAAATACTTGATGGAAGGAAGACAAGTTATAATGTTCATAGATTACGTGCCTATTGATTATCTTAAAAAAGTATTACGTGAAGTAGATGTGTTTATACTAGCTAATGAGAGAATACCTAGACCATTTATAAAATATTCTGCATCTCCTATAGGTAGCGTAATATTAGTTAGAAGTAATCCATTATTTGGTGGGGGTATTTTTGGTGAAAGTAATTCTTATAATACACTAAAATCTATATGTCCTACTTGTTTAATAACCACTATGAGAAATATGAATATAGGAAGTGGCAATATAAGTTATCATGTTCCTGATTATAATACAAGAACTGAAGATATATCGAATAATAATCTTTTAAGTTGTCCTGGTGTAAATAATAATAAACCTTCTCCGCAAGAAGATATATTGTTTTATATAGTAACAGTAAACAATGCCCCAGATATAAATTTACTAATATCGGTTTTAAAAGATATAAATAAAAGAAGCGGGGGCATGCCAATTTATTTATATATAAATGGAAGTAGTAATTATGCAAAAGAATTTGTAGATTTATTGGTAAACCATAGCCATAATCTATCTGGTCATGGAGTAATGGGAATACATATAGGTAATATGAAGGATTTCATGTTAAAAAATAACGCTTATTCAAGTAGTATGGAATTATCTAGATCTGTATTAAGTAGTTTTGCAAGACTTCCAGTTTTATATCAAACAGAAAACAGATCAGAATGTAGTTATGTTGTTGATGAGCAATACAATCAACCTATAACATGTATTCCAGATCCTGTACCTCAGGTAAGAACTGGTGATATTTTCCCTACATATAATGTTTTAATCAATAGAAATAACTTTGCTAGGTATAGCTTAGAAATAGCTACGTCTAACTATTATAATGATAAAACCATATGTATAAGAGCTCCAGATGGTAGGTTTTTGACTTATAAACTTGCAAAACAGTATATAAAGGGTGCAAATCCTGTAATATACGATGAAATCGGAAATAGAATGTTCGATTTTGTCGAATATAGATATAATAATAGAACCAATATGATGTGCTTACCGGCTAATTGTAGCTATAGATTAGAAAGTTTTTGTAAACCAGCAACATGTTATAAAGAAGGTAGAATATCTAATATTCGAGGAACTGTAACTTCACAAATATCGCTTCTTACAATTAATGAAGAACCCCATAGCCCTGAGCAATGTATTCACAGAAACTTTACATTGACATTATCAGGTTTCGGAGTTTTTGAAGGTAGATTTGAGAATCCATGGATTATTCAAGAGAGTTGTATGGTTTCACCAGGATATCGAACAATAGGATTTGGTAATACTACTAGTATTAGTCTAAATTTAGATAATTGTAGTGCAGCTTCCGAAGGAGGTTATAATAACTTAAGATTAAGAACAAATACCACTCAAAATATACCTATACCTTATACTCAAAATATATATGAAGTAAGATGTTATCAAGATTATGGATCGGGCCTTTTTGATTTTAGTAGTAATTGTAGATGCGAACCAGTATTATATAATGTAAATGTAAATGATGTTTCTGTGGCAGCTATTATAAGAGATGATAATTGTACTTATCATTGGGGGAATATCTACCCTAACGAAAGAAATAGAACAGTTACTTTTTCACCAATATACGATATAGTTTTCTATGAAACATACGATGCTGATTGGTGTGTTTCAAGATTCGTGTTGAGATGCGAAGAATAACATGGATAGGTTGATGAGTAGAGAACTTAAAAGTTTTAATATAGGAGAGAGAGGCCTATTGATAGATCTAGATAATATAAATTATGCTTATGCTATGAGTGATCTTTCAAAAAAAGACAATCGAAGAATATCTATATCAATAGACCAATATAATAATAGAGAATTACCTCAGATGAAAGATGGCAATTATATATTTGAAATAGATAATATGGTGATAGGTATAATAAAATATAGAAAAGGAAGACCTATTTTAGATAGATTTCCTAAATACTTGACACGATTGGAATGGTTAGACAGTTTAACATCTTCTCATAAAGAATCTTAATCTTGTTTACTACCCATAGTTTAGAAGGATTATTCGATATTCTATGTTTAGAATAATATGAATTAAAGCTTTCAGCAATATTTAATACATATTCGGCGATTACAGAAGGATCAAGATATCTTATAGCTTTATCTATAGAAGATTTGTACATCAACAGGTATTTTAGTAATTCTCTATCATCATCGTCTAAACTTTCTAGATTAGGTTGAACTAAAGCGTTTCTCTCCAATCCTAGCATTCTTACATAGCTATATAATACATAAACTCCAGAATCGCCTGTTGTACTTAAAGCTTTATCCCAATCGAATATTACTTCTGTCTTAGGATTATGTTTAAGAATAAAGAATTTTATCGATGCTAGAGCAAGATCATGATTATTTGTTCTATTTAAAGCTTCTCTATATAGATCATCGGCAGTATATCCTATCCAATTTCCAGATCTTCCTGAAAAATGTCCTTGTTTTAACTTAACTCTTTGATAGGCAAGATGTAGATAATTTACTTCAGGTGCAATCTGTTTAAATATCTCTTTAATTTCATTCTGATGAGAAGATTGTTCTATACCAATTACATTGATTATTATATTAGCTTTAATATTCTTAAATTCTCCTTTGTTATGAGAATACCATGTATTATCTTTTTTAATAAACTTCAATCCATCTATTATACCAGCTTTCCACATTTGAAATGTGATATCTTTTCCAAGATATGTAGCTGTACCATCGCTTCTTATAATTACCTTTTTACCTAGTTTTGTCACATAAGTACCTTTTAAATCACCATTATCTATATATTCAATATAACCTAGATCTTTTAGCTTATTTAGACCTACTTCAAATATATCTCTTTTTATATCGCTTTCGTATATTCTGTAATCTGCCCCTATTCCATACAGTTTTGCTGTCTCTAATTGGGCATCTAATACTTTATCTACGAAGTCTCTAGCAATATTGTTTTCTTCCATTTGTCTTAATATCTCTCTTATCTCGTGTTCATTATCTTGAAACATCTGATTGACTTTAACATAATCAATACCGACTCTGTGATCAAATTTATCATGTTCATTTGATACTCCGTATTTTGTATAATACCAATAACTCTGGGCAACTTGTAATCCAAGATCATCTATATAATCTATTCTTTCTACTTTATCGTATTTTAATTTAAGTATTCTATACATACTTTCCCCTATTATTGCATTTCTAAGATGACCTATATGCCATGGTTTATTCGGATTAACAGAAGGGTATTCTATAGCTACTACCTTATGTTCTCTATCTGTGTTTAATTCTATTTTCTTATAGTATTCTTGTTTTAATCTAATGTTGACGTAACCATTTATAATATCTATTTTTTCAACATCAGGATTATTGGCCAATTTATCTATATTGTCTATTTTTCTAATGTTAATAGCAAGATCATAGCCTTTAAGTTTACTTACTTCTAATCCCTCCATAAACTAAATATGTGGTAATAATTTAAAACTTTATTCTATAATATATTCTTAATGATAGGTATATTTGTCATCGATATAGATGATGATCTAGGAAGTAAGGCAAAGATACAAGCACCAATAGTCGGAGTTGAAAATTGTAAAATAGCTGGTACCAAGATGTTGTTAAGCGATCCTGAAGATCCTGATGGCAATACGATATTTAAGGCAATTGAAGTTTACGATAATCTTGAAGAAAAAGATAAGATAATTGCCATAATTACAGGTGATCCAAGATTAGGATTTTATGCTTATAAAAAGATAAATGAACAATTGGATAAAATAGTAGAAAGATACGGTATAGATAAGGCGATACTTGTAACTGATGGACTGTCAGATGAAAATGATGTAATACCTATATTAGCTTCTAGAAATATTAAGATAATTCAAGTAGTTAGATTGAATATTAAACAATCCAATAGAATAGAGAATACTTATGTATTTTTAATGAATAAACTCAAAGATCCATATTATTCTAAACTTATATTTGGCATTCCTGGTGCAATAATATTGATGTTTTCCATATCTCTCTTATTAGGTATAAATTTAAGTATTTTAACAGCTTTATTTGGTTTTTTACTAATAATATATGGATTGAATTTTCATCAAACTTTGAAAGAAGTAT
Source organism: uncultured Microcaldota archaeon (assembly GCA_938083015.1). Lineage (GTDB taxonomy): Archaea > Micrarchaeota > Micrarchaeia > Anstonellales > J096 > JAADEL01. The sequence goes on along the minus strand of CALKCX010000010.1, from coordinate 40,587 downwards.
TCGAAATAAACGAGATTAACTTGTTCGTTTTAATACCTATAATAATGGGAATAGTCGTATTTATAGGATTATTGGCCGTATCTTATAATATTTTTCAAACTATTATTGCTGAAGGAGAAGATGAGATATATGCTTTGTTTAGAGCATTTGAAATCGTATTCTATTGGATAGTCGCATTAGTAATATTCATAAATATCATATGGATAATAACATCTAATGATAATGTAAAAACAATTAGAAGCTTACAGTTCTTCATTATGGTTTCAATAATATTTATCAATACTTTTCTTATGATAAACTTTATTACGAATAGTATAATATATATAACATTCGACGATATAATAATTTATGGTCTAATGATAGCTTCATTAGGGTTAATATTTATCGAATATTTAGAGAATTATATAAAAGCTTATATAGCTGGATTAAACATTCAAGGCTATAGGGTTGTTCAAAAAAGATCAAAGATAAGTTTAGGTATAGTAACTGGAATAGATGAAGATGGAATAGATATACAGACTGATTATAAAGAAAACATAAGATTGCGCTATTCTGATATAATAGGCATAGGGGAAAAGATAATATACGTTAAATACTAATTTTTTAAAACATTTTTTATATATTAATATGATCCCCACTACTGTATTGGAACGTGAAGCTTTATTAAGAAGAATAGAAAGAAGAACTAAAACTAAGTTTGACCAACTTCTTATAGATAACAACTTAGATCCTAATAAGTTTAATACTAGCTCTTTTAACTCTAACTGGTTAATATTATCTTTATTAGATAGAACTAAAAATTTAGATTTACTATTACATTCTAATAATAGAATGTTGTTTGATTTAAGTAATCTTTCATCTGCTTATATACTTTTTAGAGCGAAACCAAGAGATGTATCAAGACTTTTGACTGTTTACTTAGAACAAGAAGATAAAAGTATGTTAGAATTGCTAAAAAACGTTAATAACAAATCTGAGATGGATGCAATTATATTTATATATCAACATAAAGAATTACGTGATTTATTAAAACAATTAGATTCTGAACAAAGTAGATGGAATATGGTAAAAACCATATCTAATATAATATCTCGAGGTAATGATTTGGATATTAAAGATTTAATATTAGAATTATACGATTTGTTAGGAAAAGAGTATTTTGAAATGTTAATGAGAAGAGCTTATTTAAATTTTAGACAGATATACATTGGGTTAACTAAATTTAGAGAAATTATTAAGACAATGGATCAGAAGGAAAAATATGTTACAATGTTATCTTTTGGTACAATAGAGAAATCAAATTGGTTAGGATTTTTAGATAGATTAACTAATTACGAACTTCCTATTGATTATCTATTACAAAATTCTAATCTAATAGCTAGTATTCAAGATAGGCGAGAATTCTATCGTGATTTAAATAGTATTTATAGAAGTTTTAAAACAGGCAAGCTATCATTAGAAGAATACTTAGAAAAATTCCATTATCTAGTCTGGAAATTACAAACATATGTACCAACAAGCGATTTAGATAGATAAAAGTTTTTATTATTAATTTAATATTTTTTATTGATGTCTCTGGATTCAATAGATGTAATAATAAAATCGAAGATAAACTTAATTATAACAGAAGAGAGATATACAAGGGCGTTTTTAGTTTATATCGTGTCTCTAATATCTCTTTTAGCATTACCACCTTATCCATATATTTTAACACCTATACTTGCCATAATCCCTGGTTATATATCTTATTATAACTTTAAGCTTGGAATAATGGTAGCTGTATTAATGGCAGTATTGGGCTTTTACTATATTGGTGCAACACTTGGTAATTTAGGATTGTTATTATTATCTATTATGATATTTTTCCTTTGGAGTAATACCAATGCCGTGTTTTTATTATTTATGATGTTATTTCTACCTTTACTTCAACCCCCATTTAGTGTATTAGATGGTCTGGTAGTATTGGCCTATTTATTATCAGCTTACACCATAGGATCTAGGACAGCTATGATATTAGCAGTATTGTCTGTAATAATAGTTTTTGGATTGATTACTGTATTAGATACGCAGTCGACATTCTTTTTAAAATCTGAACGTCTAAGTTATTTTACCTTTGAACCTTATAGATATACGGATAAATTGGGGGTTTTAGAATTCTTTTCAAAAGGAATACCTAGAATACTTGCAAATATATTTAATTTTGAACAACATTATGAGTTTGGCAATAATATATACGCTGTAATGGGCAATATTATCAAAGGTATATTCGATGATATGTTATTATCTTACATAATAATATGGTCTTTTATAATGTTTTTCCCTACTTATTTGACTGGAATTATAAGAATTAAAAACATACCTAATGAAGCTGTAACAGCATTGCCCGTCTTACTATTAATACCAGTATATTTATTTTATATTTATCCATATCAAAATTATAAACCGGGTTTAGGTGTAATAATATATCCGATTTTGACCGTGATAATCATATTAATATCTAATATGGCCGGTATACGTTTTTCTAAAGAAGTAGAGATAAAGAAGTATTCTATAGTTAAAGATATGCCATTTGTAGTCGAACTTAGTGTTAGTAACCTATCTGGACTAGACGATGTTGCTGGTTATGAAGATGTGAAAGCAGAGCTGAAAAATTCTATAATTAATCCGTTGAAAAGCTCTGAATTAAAATACGCTTATGGAATAAAACCAGCAAGAGGTATATTACTATTTGGGCCACCTGGTACAGGTAAGACGTTGTTAATGAATGCTCTTGCAAAAGAGTTAGATTATCCTTTGTTATATGTTAAAACATCTGAGATGTTGGGAAGAATGTATGGTGAAAGTCCAGAGAAAAATATATCTAGACTTTTCCAGTATGCACGTAAGAAAGCACCTGTAATATTATTTTTCGATGAAATTGATATGATTGCAAAAAGAAGAGATTTACCAGGTGTAGAAGAATTTACTACTAGAATGTTAAATACATTATTACAAGAATTAGATGGAATAAAAGATGAGAAACCAATAGTTTTTGTTGCATCGACCAATGTACCACATCTACTTGATCCTGCATTACTTAGACCTGGAAGAATTGACAAGATAATATACATGAGACCTCCAAATTTAGAAGAGCGTAAGAAGATATTGAAATATTATCTTAGAAGATTACCTCATGATAAGATAGATTATGATAAAATAGCTGCTTTATTAGAAAGATATAGCGGTGCCGATATAGCAAATCTAGTTCAAGAAGTAAATAGAAAAGTAGCTAATCAAGCAGTAGAACAGGGAAGATTAATAAAGATTACTACTCAAGATATATTGGAAGCTATAAAGAGCATAAAACCTTCTATAAGTATATCGATGTTAGAAACTTATGAGAAATTCAAGTTAGAATTTGAAAGAAGATTAGAATCACAAAAAGACGATGTATCTATACCAAAACTTAACTATTCAGATGTAGTAGATATGGATGAACTAAAAAGTGAAATGCGATTATATATTGAACAAGCTATTAAAAATCCAGAGATATTTGAAAAATATGGAATAAAACCAGCAAGAGGTATATTACTATTTGGGCCACCTGGTACAGGTAAGACTTATTTCTTAAAGGCCACAGCAGGAGAATTTAAATTGCCATTCATATTCATCTCTGGTTCAGAGATATTGAAAGAAGGGTATGAAAGAGGAGCAGCTAAGATAAAAGAAATATTTAATCTAGCTAGAGAAAGAGCACCAGCATTAATAGTTATAGATGAAATAGATACGATAACTCCTATAAGAACTGGTAGTAATCCTTTAGTCGGACAATTACTTCAAGAATTAGATGGATTAGGAGATAGAAAAGGAGTATTCTTTATGGCAACTACCAATTTACCTAATCTACTTGATCCTGCATTACTTAGACCTGGAAGAATTGACAAGATAGTCTATGTAGATTTGCCTAATTTAGATATAAGAAGAGCATTGATATCAAAGCATCTTTCAAAGTTTTTAGATTCGAAAATAATAGAAATTATAGCTAAAAGAACAGATGGGTATACGCATGCCGATATAGTAAACATATGTGAAAATATAAAAAGAAAGATGTTAGAAGCTGAATTAATAGGTAAAAAGTTTGATATAAGCGAAATAGAAACCGTTTTATCGACATCAAAACCTTCTGTAAACCCCAGTTTACTACAAATTTATTCGAAGTTTAAAGAGAGTTTTGAGAGAAGTTAGAATTTTTCCAATTCTATAATATCAACACCTATATCGTCAAGCAATGATATTATCGACTTAAATATAGATATATATTCTAATTTACCAAATACTATCATATATTTTATCTGCTCTAGATTATTAATTATATCTGCAACATCAGTCTCTAATACTTGATCTGAACTAAATTTTAGATATCTTTCTCTTAGATAAGCTGGTAAAACATTATACAATATCTTGTCAGGAGATATATAGAATATGTCGTCTAAACATACCATTGAAATAAGATCAAAATTAGTATCGCTAACATAGGAATATTGTGGTATTAATATGCTTTGCGTTGATAGACTATCTATAAATCTATCGTGTTCACCTTGGTTCCATAGGTAATAATTAATACCTATACCGGCATGATAATATTGATTTGTCCTTTCTAATAGTAAATCTAAAACGTCAAAATTATTATATAATAAAGCATAATACGCCAGAGAACTGTATTTACCTATACTATCTATCTCTGGGGGATCAAAGTATTCCATATTCTTTATTTTATCTATTGATATGTAGTATTCTAGTAAATTCTTATCTTTAATTCTTAATAGACCAAAACTCTCAAGTACAAAATCATTATGATGATTTGTTCTGTAAAAGCGTACTTCTGGATAGTTGTTAGTAACATAGTATACGAATTTTACTGTATCTTGAAAAGATAGAGATCTTATGTAATTATTTAAATTCTTCCTAGATGACAATATATTTTCAATATTCTCTTCAAGATATAGATAAGTATTGTATTTATCATAATATATATCGTAAAATGGAGATTCAGGTAATAATTTCTCAAATACTTCTTCTATTGAATTCTGTTCCTTTCGATATGCTTTTATCAAAGTCTTTAATTCAATCATGAATTCTTCCTAACCCAATCAAGATAACTCTTTGAGGCCTTTACTTTATAATACACAATTTCAGGAAGTTCATAATCGTGCAATTCTCTTATTTTATTTAAAGTTCTTCTCAATCTTGCAGTTTTTATAATCATCATATACTCTTGATCTTGAGTTATCTCTTCATTCCATCGATATACAGAGGTTATTTTATAATAGCTTACGCAAGCAGCGTATTTATCTTTAATTAAATTATTAGCTATGTATTCAGGCTTCTTAGTAGTAGTTAATATCAAATACATGTGTTTAAAATATAGTTTTAAATTTAAATTTATTCATGTATATTTAGTTTGAGGTGTATTAAATGATAGGTTATGTATATAGAATCAATGATCGCAAAATACATATGTACACGGAGAATAAAAAAGATATTACACTTGATAACGAAGGATTGATAGATGTTGGCCTTTATTTATTAGATTCGGATAGACCTGTTAAATACTTAGGCAATGATTTAGATTCGTTTTTATCTAAGATAGATCTAAACTGGACACCGTTGTTTCAAATTCCACAAGATATGAAAATGCACATGCTAGAATTCGCTAAAAGATTATTAAGATATAAATTGGAAAATAGATTTGTATTATTGAGAAGTCATAATGATGCAGATGGATTTGGAGCAGCTGTAGGAATAGCTAAGATATTTCCATGGTCAATTAAAATTATTTATCAAAGTCCTTCTTATAATATTAAAGATGCAATATACGATATATCGGTATTGTCTAATAAAAATAACCCTCTTTTAATATTAACAGATCTTGGTGGAAATAATCAAAGTATTGAAGCTCTTGATTTAGTGAAATCGCATAATATTGAATACATGGTAATCGACCATCATCCATTTAAAAGTCAAGATAAAGATAGGTATTTAATATCATGGGAATATGATCAAAGCGGAAAGTATACGGCATCATATCTTACTAATGAATTAGCAAGAATATTAGGTTATGAGCACGATGAATTGATGTATATCGGTATGGTCGGGGATAAAAGCTCTCTAATAGAAGCTAATGATAATTTGAAAATGAAGGCAATGGTAATTGATTTTTTAACAACTTTTACCAATGATTTTAATTTTATATACAATGTAATGACTGATGAAAAGCTATACAAAGAATACTTGATGTCTACAAAAGATAAATATGAACAAATAAGAGATATAGTAAGAGAATTAAGATATGTAGAAATAAGAGGAATAAAGGTATATTTTATAAACGCAGAGAAGATGATAAATAGAATAGAATTTCAAAGTACAGGTAAGATAGCTTCTTATATATTAGAAACTGTTGGAGAAGATGCAGTAATATTAGTATATAACAATAGTAGATATACGATAAGAGTAGGAGAAGGAGCTTATAACAAAGGTATTAATACTAAGATTATTATGGATGAATTAGGAAATATAATACAAGGAGGTGGGCATTTAAAAGCAGCTTCATTTAGATTTCATGAAGATAATAAAAAGATAATAGAAGGCAAAATATTAGATGTTATAAGAAAGGTGTTAAAATGAAATTAGTATTAGATACGTCAATATTTGGTAATCCAGAAGTTTATTCTAATTTTGTAAACAATAGACCAGAAGCAGCTTTAAATATAATGAAAAGACTTAAATCTCTTGGATTTGATATATATACTACACCTAGTGTAATTCGTGAACTTGAACCTTTTTTAGACGTATCTATATTAGAAGGTTTATGGATTGTAAAAGCACCGAATACTAGTCTTCAAATTCCAGCATATGTATTTTTAGAATATGTTAAAGATCTAAGAAAGAGATTTGATAAAGCGTTACGAATAGCAGAAGAATACGCTAGAAAAGGAGTAAAAGATGAGAAAGAAGATATAAAATCTTTAAGAGAAAAATTTAGAGAATTAGTTAGAAACGGTATTTTAGACTCTGCAACTGATGTTGAACTTGTGATATTAGCTATTGAATTAGACGCAATCTTAGTATCGTCAGATGAAGGTTTGTTGAAATTTGGTGAAATGATGGGGTGTAAAATATTAAATGGTAAATACTTAGAATCTTTTATAAACAACATTTCATGATTGAATTACTATTAGTTTTCCTATCTTTTATTCCAGGTATGCATCCTAATAATTATTGTGCAATGTTCAATCAATCAGATTATATAGGTTATATAATAGGGTTTACTATGCTATTCTCTTTGTTATCCGTATTACTTTTTTACTCTTCATCAGATTCTATATTTGGACCTATACTTGGAAAAATGTTTAATAAAGATAAAAATCTGTTTTTAATATACATATTATTGTTTATCATAGGTGCTGCGTTTGGAGTAGGTATTGGACAATTATACGAAATCATGAAACATCTAAAAAATTACAAATATTTTATTTATGTTTTAACAATATTCTTAATATTTTACATAATTATCAACAAAGATTTAAGATTCATAATTGGATTGTTGATAAGTGGTCTTTGGGGGATTATGGTAATAGATGAAAAATACATGTTTCATATATTTTCTGGTATGTTTGGACTTGTGTTTATACTTTTAAAATTGACCAAATTTGAATATCGTAATGAAATTGTAATTGATAACAGCAATTCTATTTTATATTTTATACTAGGTATTGTAATAGCTTATCTATCATTGATATTTCCAGGAATTTCGTCACCATCTATATTTGGTGCATTGTTTGTATCGACCATGAATATATACTATTACGCTACCTATATGGGCTTTCAATTTACTGCTAGCGTATATTATTATATGTATACTGGAAATGTTAGAAATGGATATGTAAAATGTCTTAATTCTGAAACTAAACTATTTGAAGCTTTAATAGGTATGATAATAGCAATCCCAATAATGATTATGATTAAAGATAAAATTAAGATAAACGAGATGTTTTACGTATTGGCAATTATCATAATATTGACAATTTCCTATATATTAGAAGGTTGGTATGGATTAATTGTAACTCTAGGTTCTGCTTTAGTATCGTATTTAAACATAATTGTAATAAAATCAAGTATAGATGCAAATATGGGAGTAGTAATAATACCTACTGTTTTATTAATTACAGGCTTTCTGCTCAATTAGCAATTGCTTTTTATAATCTTTATATTTACTATCCATATATATTATTAATTCACTGTCGTTATTTCCAATACAATATTTAAGATGAATTTTCACTATGCCCATCTTCTCACTTATATTATCTATTTGAACATCAGTTGAATTTGGAATTGATATTCGATAAGCGTAATTATGTTGTTCATTAGGTTCTAAACTCCAATCAATTAGATTCTCTCTATCTAATATAGCTTGCTGTATATTTACAATCAATATTATTAAGAATAATATAGCTACTATTTCTAATTCTACTAAGTATTTCTTTAATTCATGTCTATTGATAAATAATATTGATAATACTCCAATTCCTATTAAGATGATTAAGATGATTATGAAGAATTCCATGTTAGAAAAGTTTCTCTCCCAGGTATACCTTTATACCCCTGGGGGTCACTCTATACGGAACAATATCTGTATTATGTGCTGTACCTCTTAGCTTATATATCTCTAAAGCTCTTATTCTAGTTTCTCCTCTGTAAATGTTGTATAGATTTATAATACCGTCTAATACATAATGTTCTATCGAATATTCAAATGACTCTCTAGATGAAGTTGCAGCTTCTATAATCGGAAATACGCTAATATCAAGAGATCTAAGTAGATTTAAAAATTCTATCAACCCTCTTCTATACTCTGGTTCTGAGGTAAATAAAGATTTAAATATTGTCAAAGAATCTATTACTAATCTAGATACATTATATTTTAATACACCTTGTTCTATTTGCTGAATTATAGAATTTATATCATAGGATTCATTCTTCTCTATTATTAGCATTTTCCTATCTACTAATTGTCTTATATCTCTAAATTCTGAAAATTGGGCGCTCATGTTTTCGATTATCATCTCTGGAGGTTCTTCTAAAGTAAAGTAATAACCGACTTCTCCCATTAAAGCTCCTTTATACAATATTTCGAATGTAAAAGTAGTCTTACCTGTACCTGGCCCACCATAGAAACCTATGTGTCTATTTTTAGGAAATCCTCCATTTAACATTTCATCAAATTCTATAATACCAGTTTTTATCTTTTCGACCATATTAGTATATAGATAATATAAACATTTAAATATTAAGCTATAAATTGACATATGGATCGAGTCAAAGATATATATAGTATTGAAGACTATTTGAATAATATCTATAATGTTGGTTTTCAATCTACTCAAATAGGTAAGGCAAAGTTAATATTGAAAGAAATGTTTGAAAAAGCTTCTCTTAAGATATTGGCATTTACAGGAAATACCGTAGCTACTGGACTTAGAGGAATATATATAAAGATGATTGAAAAAGGGTATGTTGATGTTATAGTAACTACAGGGGCCACAATTGATCACGATGTTATGAGAAGTTTTACAGATTATTACATTGGAGATTTTACAGTAGATGATAAAAAACTAAGGGCAGATGGAATAAATAGACTTGGCAATATATATGTTTCTAATAAATCATATGAAATGTTGGAATCTATTACAAATGAATTATTTTTAGAGGAAAAAACTTATACACCTTCAGAGATTGCCTATATATTTGGTAAGTATTTACATGATAAAAATATAAGATCGATATTAAGTAAATGTTACGAAAAAAACATACCTGTAATTAGTCCAGGAATAATAGATGCTGCTATAGGGTTGTTTTTCTATTATATATCGAAACGTAGAAAAATATCATTAGATCCTATTCCAGATTTAAAAAAATATATTGATATGATTTTACTAGCTAAGAAAACTGGTGCATTGATAATCGGAGGTGGTATAAGTAAACATCATGCAATAGGGGCAAATATCGTAAGAGGGGGCCTAGATTACGCTATATATGTTACAAGTTCACAAGAATGGGATGGATCATTAAGTGGTGCTAGATCTAATGAAGCTGTAAGTTGGGGGAAAATCAAAGGTAAACACGTAGATATATACGGTGAAGCCACTATAATATTACCTATATTACTTGGTGATATGTTATGATAGATAAAGCTATACTTTTACCGACTTATAATGAAGAACAAGGAATATCTTATGTAATAGAATCAATATATAAACATGTTCCGGATGTAACCATATTCTTAGCTGATTCTAGTCAAGATAAGACTCCTGAAATAGCTAAAAATATGGGGGCGATAGTGTTTAGAACTGAGAAAAAAGGCAAAGCTTATTCTGTTAAAGATGCTTTAAATAAAATAGATGCAAAAAAACTAATAATGATGGATGCAGATGGTACTTATCCATCAGAGGCATTACCTAAAATATTTGATATGCTAGAAGAATACGAGGTAGTATTGACTAGTAGAATTAGAGGTAAAATAGAAGACGGTGCTATGCCATTGATAAATAAGTTTACGAATCTATTTACATCTTTCTATACCAGATTATTATTAGATACTAATGTAACAGATGTAATGTCTGGTATGATAGGTATGAGAAAAGATGTTTACAAGACAATTGATATCAAATCAAATAGATTTGAGTTAGAAGTAGAGATAATAGTAGAATTAGCTAAGAATAAATTTAAGACTGCTGAATTAGCTATAAAATTTGGAAAAAGATTCGGTGTTCCTAAGATAGAATGGATAGATGGGTTTAGAATATTGTATTATCTTACAAAGAAATCTTTACCTCTTTTATCAAAAGGAATAAGGGGATGGCGAGTAGATAGGTATGATTTGGATAAATCTTATTCCAATTATGATAAAACGAATAGATTACCGGATTGATATTGGTAACCATTATAATTTCTATTACATGATAGGCGATAATCATAAGGATGATAATCATTATATATACGTCTATTAATCGCATGTGCAAGTTATTAGATGTATTTAACCTACCTTTTATTTCAACATTTTCCAAAGGATATAACCATTTTATACCGTTTACTGTTAGAGAATCTTGAAAAAGATGCATAGTAAATCCAAGTATAGCTAAAATGATATATTTTGCAATATTATCTAATTTCAAATACGGAGATAATAAGATTATAAATAGTAATAATACTGCTAATGTTACGCTTAAGAATATTAAAGAATGAGAAGATTCTCTGTGAAATGTCTTAGATTTACCTAATAGAAGCTTAATTAAGAAATCGTATGGTCTAAATATTATAATTCTTATAATGTTTGTAATCAAGTTTAATAATTTAAAGTAATCCATAAGAATTCCACGTTTAACCATATTCGTATTCACAAATTTATTACCACTTAAGTCAATATCTGGTAATACTGAAAATATCAATACTATTGAAACAGATAATATTAAGTCTAATGGGCCGTCATAATGAATTATCAATGGAAAAAGAAATAAAATGGTAAGTAATATATGTTGATGTTGTAGCATTACTTAATAATCATTCTCTTCTTTTTAAGATATGTCGCATAGTCAATATATGTTTTTCTGTTTATATAATATGATGTGGTAAACCTAGGTGGTGATGGGTTTTTTACTTCATATACAAATGCATCTGCACCAGCTCCAGATCCAAAACTTACTTGCAATATTAAATCTCCTTTTTTGCTATTATCTAAAACATTAGCTAGACCTATCATAGTAGCTGCGCTATAGGTATTTCCAATTACAGATACTAATAATCCGTGTCGAAGTTGTTCATTCGTAATATTATATCTTTTTGCCACTATATTTGGAAATTTTGCATTGGGTTGATGAAGTATAACATGATTAAAATCTTCTATTTTATAACCTGTTCTTTTTAGTATTCCTTCAATGGCCATCTGTATATGTTTAAAATAAGCAGGTTCTCCTGTGAATCTTCCTCCATGAGAAGGGTATCTCATGCCTTCTCTTCTCCAGAAATCAGTAGTATCTGTAGTTACAGAATAAGTTGCAATTATTTCTGCAATTACCTTTTTGCCCTTTCCAAGTATAAAAGCTCCTGCACCTGCTCCAGCTGAATACTCTAAAGCATCAGCAGGTCTACCTTGAGCAGTATCACTACCTATTGCCAATCCTGCTGAAATTAAATCTCCTTTGATCATACCATATATTGCTACCATACCTGCTGTACCTGCTCTACATGCAAATTCAAGATCAGCAGCTAAAGTTTCAGGAGTAATACCTAATGCTTCTGCTACTATTGATGCACTTGATTTTACAACATATGGATGACTTTCACTACCTACAAATACAGCTCCTATAGAAGGATTTTCAACAACAAGATTAGACTTTGCATTAATAGCTGCTTGTATGGCCATACTAACAGTATCTTCATCATAATCTGGAACAGATTTTTCTATTATTCCTAATCCTTGTTCTATTCTCTCAGGATCTTCCCCCCAAATTTTAGCTATAGTTTCAGTCTTTATCCTATACATAGGTATATAACTGCCATAACCTATTATTCCAATCATGTGTTAATAAAAAATAGTATATTTTAAAAATCATCTTATAAAAATAATGAATATTATGTATTGGCATTGGACTGAGAGAATTGCAGATCAGTTAATTAAATTAGGTAAATCTACAATTGTAATAACAGCAGGAGTTACTCCTTCTGGGCCAGTACATCTTGGTACTGTATGTGAATTTCTCTTTCCAGAAGCTATATATAGAATGGTAAAGATAAAAAATCCAAATATAGATGTTAAGATGTATTTTATATTAGATGTTTTAGATGCTCTTGATTCAATAACTATTGATCTTAAAGAATACGAAGAAGATTTAAATAAAAACATAGGTAGACCTTTAGAAATTGTAAAAGATCCAAAGGGAGAATACGTAAGTTATGCCGATAGGTATATAGCAGAGCTTCAAAATATTATGAATGCTTTTGAAACTAATTTTAAATTAATCAAAGTAAGTGAATTGTATAGAATGGGAGCTTACGATAAGTATACTATATTGTATATGGATAATCTAGAAAAGGTAAAGAATATAATTAGTGAAACATCTAATAGAGAATTGAGTAAAGATTGGTCACCCATTATGGCCATATGTGAAAATTGTGGTCGAATAGATAATACAGTAATAACAGAATTCAATAATGGTATTTATAAGTATAAATGTAAATCTTGTGGTTATATAGGAGAGAATAGTATAGAAAAGCATATGTATAAACTACAATGGCGATTACATTGGCCAACATGGCAAGCAATTTTAAATACTGATATAGAAGGTGGGGGAGTTGATCATTTTACAAAAGGAGGTAGTAGAGATACGGCGGAGAGAATACATAGAGAATTACTAGGTAGAGAACCTCCAATTGGTTATAAGTACGGATTTGTATTATTAGATGGAAAAAAATACTCTAAGAGTAAAGGGATTGGAATGTATGTTAGAGATATGATAAAATTAGTTCCACCAGAGATAATAGCTTATCATCTTCTAAAATATGATCTTGAAGAAAATATTGATTTTAACCCTACTAAAGAGAAAATACTTAATATGATAGATGATTATGAAAACGCTTCTAAGATTGATAATCAAGAATTAAGTAGAGCTGATAGAAAAAGATATGTGGCCTTTAAACTATTTGGAAAAAATAGAAATAGTTTTAAAGAGATGTTGCTTTATTATTCAATATATAAAGATTGGAATAAAGTGCAAAATCATATTAAAATAGAAGATTACTATAAAACCTATATAGAGAATTGGTTTAAGATTGATTTTATACCTGATGATTACAATTTTAGCTATAGGCCTGTTAAGATTGATAAGCATAGAGAATTAGTAATAAGTTGGACAGAAGATATGGATGCCATTCAAATTCATAATTCTATATATGATTATGCTAAATCAAATGGATACTTACCTGCAGAAGTATTTAAATATTTTTATAACCATCTAATAGGTAAAGATAAAGGTCCTAGATTAGGAAAATTGATATATGCTTTAGGAGTAGAGAGAGTAAAAAAAGATCTACTATGATTCGCTCTATTATAATTGCATTTGTATGGTCTTTATTAGAATCTATAATATGGCCTATTCCAATAGCTATCTTGTTAATATCAATGGTGGTATTAAATCCAGAGTATTGGTGGTTATACGGAATAACAGTTACAATGGGTTCTGTTACAGGTGCTGTTATAGCGTATATCTTAGGAAAAAACTTGAAAGACTTAATAGTTTATTCAGAAAAATTTCATAATTTAAGAAAAATAATTGGATTAGATCCAAAAAAGATAGAAGAAGTTAAGAATTTTTATAATAAATATGGGGATTATTTTATTATCATAGCAGCTATAAGTCCAATACCTTATAAACTGGTAACCTGGGTATCTGGAATTTTAGAATACAATTTAACAAAATTTATCATATTATCGATAATTGCAAGAGGAGTTACCTTTATATCAATGGCCTATGGAGCAAGTATTTTCGGAGAAAATATATTAGATTACTTGGCCCCTTTTAAAGACAAATTTGAAATTTTGATTATCGTAATAATACTGCTATTTGTCATTATAAAATATTACAAAAAGTAAATATTTAAATGGTTTTTTATTAATCAATATTCTTATGAAACTGGATGAAATTGATGAAATGATAATAGCTGAGATGAAGATGAACAAAAGATTAAAACTTAAAGAGTTATCAAAATCTTTAGATTTACCAATATCAACAGTACATTATAGACTATCTAGATTGAAGAAAGCTGGTATATTAAACAATACTATAGAAATAGATTGGAAATCTCTTGGTTATAAAAATGTTGTTTTACTATACGTAAAAACCGATAAGAATATAAATATTAAGACTATTAAGCAATATCCTTTTGTGGAAAGCGTATACAATATAATTGATGATTATAACTTATTGATCATCATAAGAGCTAAGGATTTAGAACATGTAAAATCAAATGTTGAGCGCATTAGAAATATATTGCCGAATCATTCATTAAGATTGGTGATTGCCGATGAATAGCGTAATCTTAGATACGAATGTTTTTATAATAGGTATAGATGATAAACTTATTATCGATAAAGAAATATTAATTCCAAGACCAGTAGTAGATGAGCTCAAACATATATACGATAGTAATAGAAAAAGAATAGCAGAAATCGGATTTGATAGATTGGATAAGATAATAAAAAATTATAACTCTAGAATAGTAGGAGAGTCTTTAAATAACATATCTGGCCAGTTTATAGATAAATACATTGTTGATCTTGCTAAATCTCTAGAGGCAAAGCTATATACTTATGACAAAGCTATGTATCTTTTAGCAAGATCTATTGGAGTAGATGTAGAAAAATTAGATTACGATGTAAATCTCGATTATATTTATAGACTATTTGATAATAAGACTATGTCGTTGCATATAAAAAAAGACGTATATAGAAAAGTAGGTACACCTGGAAATTGGGTATTGGAAAAATTAGATGTTAACATAAATATCGATAAGCTATTATTAGATATTGATATGTATGCTAGAGAACATGGATTAGAATACGATATAAAAGATAAAGATATGAGGGTAATTCAAATAGGAGATATGCGAATAGTCATATCTTATTTTCCTTTATCTGAACAAAATGAAGTGACTATTGTTAAAGCTACATCTAAATTAGATATATCGCAATATTCAATACAAGGATTATTGGATAGAATAAACAATGCTAATGGTATTGTCATTGCCGGTGCACCTGGTTCAGGTAAGACTACATTTGCAGCAGCTCTTGCTAATTATTATGCTAATATGAAAAAGATAGTTAAGACTGTAGAACAACCACGAGATATGAGAGTGGATAAATCGATAACTCAATATTCTAAAAATCTTATAAATATAGAAAGATTGAAGGATCTATTATTATTGGTAAGACCAGACTATGTAATATTCGATGAGATAAGATCAGAAGAAGATTTTAAATTCTATTCAGACATGAGATTAGCTGGAATTGGTATGGTCGGTATAGTACATGCTAATTCTGCAATAGATGCAATACATAGATTTATAGGAAGAGTTGAATTGGGGTTATTGCCCCATGTTATAGATACCGTATTATTTATAGATAAAGGGGATATTGATAAAATATTAGAACTTAGATTGACTATGAAGATGCCTACTGGAATGAAAGAAACCGATTTAACAAGACCTGTAGTTGAAATAAGAGATTACAATAAAGGTATACTATTATATGAAATCTATAAGTTTGGAGATGAAATTGTATTAATGCCTGTTATGAATGATATATTGCAAAAGATATTGTCTAAGTATGAGACAAGAATAATAAATGGAAAAAAATACATATTGGTAAATAAGAAAGAGTATAAAAGAATTAAGAGATATATGGCAATGCTTCAAGATGCAAATATAGATATAATGATAAAATGATTGAACTTAGAGATTATCAAAAAGATATCATTAGAACGGCGTTGTTTAAAAACACATTAGTAGTTTTACCTACAGGTCTAGGAAAGACTTTAATAGCTTTTCACGTTATACAAAGATATAGAAGGGCATTGTTTTTAGCTCCTACAAAACCATTAGTAGAACAACATAGCAAAAGTTTTAGAGAATTCATTGGTATTGATCAAGTAGAGATAGCAACAGGGACTGTTAAGAATAGGAATTATGAAAACAGATTTATATTTGCTACTCCACAAACAATAATGAATGATATTGATATTATTTCTAAAAATCATTTTGATTTTATAGTATTTGATGAGGCCCATAGAGCAGTAGGTAATTACGATTATGTTAAAATAGCTCAACATTTTAGTAATTCTAGAACTATGGGGTTGACAGCTTCACCAGGCCATGATATAGATAAGATATGGCAGATAATTAAAAATCTAAGGATAAATATGATAGAATATAGAAGAGAAGACGATCCAGAGATATTAAAACATTTACATATTAGAAATATTAAAACATATATGGTCAGACTACCAAAAGATTACAACGATATTTTAGATATGTTAAATGAAAGAATAAAAATTATCAAAGAAGAATTACAACCTAGATTAAATATTAGAATAAACAAGTATAATGTAAAAGAAGTCGGTGAACGTATAGATCAAATTGAAACTAATGATAAATGGAAACTATGGCAAAGTTATTCAAAACTTCTTACATATATACATCTAAAAGAACTTATAGAAATTCAGAGTATTGAAGCTTCTATTAGATATTTAGAAGATTTAAAAGATCAAGGTTCGAAATCTCAATTAGAAATAGTTGATGAATTGATAAAAATTCTCAAATCTAAACAAAATGTACATCCTAAAACAGAGCTTTTACTTAAGATATTATCAGATGAAAAAACTAAACAAGGTATAGTATTTAGTCAATACAAAGCACAGATATTTCATTTATCTGATATATTGACTAAAAATAATATAGAGCACGATATACTTATAGGCGGGGGGATATCTAAGAAAAGACAGATGGAGAGTATACAGAAATTCGTAGATGGACGAGCTAAAGTATTATTATCTTCAAGTGTAGGAGAAGAAGGATTGGATTTACCTGCAGCTGATTATGTAGTATTCTACGAATCAATACCCAGTCCAATAAGAGTAATTCAGAGAATGGGAAGGACTGCAAGAACTAGAGATGGAGATGTTTATATATTAATAACTAAAGGTACATACGATGAAATAAGTTATAGAATAGCTAATAAGAGAATAAAGATGATGTATCAAAATCTTGAAAATATAAAATCGATGTTGATGCGCAAAGATTTAAACATATTAGATCAACTTAAATAAAGAATTTAAAAGTTTGTGTTATTATTAAAAAGCATGGGCAAAAAGAATTTAGATCTTAAATTATGGTTGATATCAAAGAATAAATCGAGAAGATTACCACCTGTATTTGTAAGAATTAAAACGAATATGAAAGCTTATTCACCCAATGCTAGAAGAAGTTGGAGATATTCAAAACTTAATACATATTATATGAGAAAGAAAGTGTTTAGGTGATTAATTATGGAAAAAATACTTACTTTTAATCTAGCTAGAGTATTAAAAAAGCCCAGAACTAAGAGACATAGAGTAGGAATAAGACTTGTTAGAGAGTTAGCATTAAGACATGGTAAAGGCACAATTGCTAAGATATCTCAAAAGATAAATGAAAAATTAAAATACTCTAATTTACCAAAGAGAATACTTGTAAAGCTAGTTAGAAAAGATAATATTGTGTATGTATTGGATGTCAATGAAAAAATAGAGGAAAAACCTGATGTTAATAAGAGCAGCTCATAGAAATTCTGAATTAGTTGGCCTATACTATATTATAGATTCGGATATTTTTCTATATCCACATTCTACTAAACTTAAATTAGAAAATTTTCGATCTTTTGCTATTACTTCATACGGTTCTGAAATGATCGGATTATATATTGTAATGAAACACGGCGTATTGTTATATCCTAAAAATCTTGAACAGAAAGAATTAGATGAAATCATGATGATAAAAAAAGAAGGTGTAGAAATATTTGAAATACCTAGTCTTAAAAATGCTCTTGGCAATAATATACATATTGGAGAGAAAAGAATAATTGTCAATCCCAATCTTGAGAAGAAGATTGTAAAATTTTTAGAAGATGTATTTGGAAAAGAAGTCTTACCTATTAGTATTGGTGGTTTTAATACCATTGGTTCTTTAATATTTGAGAATAGTAAAGCTTTTGTAATTGGCTATAAAGTAGGAGAATCTGGTTTAAAGATAGCTGAACAGGTATTGGGAAAAAGAGGATATCTCGGATCTTTAAATGCAGGTTTTAATTTTGTAAAATACTGTGCTGTTGGAAATGATGAATTGGTAATAATCGGTAAAGACACAACAGGTATAGAGGAAATGAAACTAATTGATTATTTAGAATATTAAAAAGTTTTGTTTAAATTATTAATAGGGGCTGTGGTGTAACCAGGCAGCACAACAGGCTCCAGTTAAAAAGAAGAAACCTGTTAGTCTGGGTTCAAATCCCAGCAGCCCCAGATGTTTTACTTTTTAGAAGATTTTTCCGAATATTCTTTCATTAACTTATCTATTCTATCTCTAATAACTTGTGGATCTGTATTGTTATCTCTATACATAACATATCCTTCCATTGATACTCCAGACCATATATGGGCAACTTCAGCATGATATCGTCTACCTTCTATATCTTTAGGGGCAGCTATTAATATTTTGCTTGCTGGAATAACACCAAGATCTACATAAATACTCATATAGCGTCTGTATATTTCATGTGAAATTCTTGTATCACCTACATAATAAAAACCTAACATAGATTTTCTAAATATAGATAAATGGGATGCTGAAATTACTTCTTCATCATGAGCACTTTGAATTACAAGTTTTTTAAATCCTTCTAATAATGCAATAAAAACTTCGAGTTTATCATCTTTCTCTCTAACAAATGTTGCATGAGGTCCCTTGAAATACATACTATTCATTATTTGAATTAATCTATGTTTATTAGCTAAATTAACCTCAATTAATATTCCGCCCGTTTTAGCTTCTATAGAATAACCTTCTCCTTCTTTCTTAAATCTACGACTAGATTTTTCAATTTCATTCATAGTTGCCAATACTCCTAATACACCCATACCTAAACCATATCCTAAAAACTCCCTTCTGCTTAACATAATTTTTATTACAACAAAATGTTTAAAAACTTATATGGGTATAGGTATGTATTTACCGATAAACCTCTTCGTTTCTACATATAATTTATAATACCATTTGTTGTTTTTTTCCACAATATTAATTAAATCTCTAAACTGTTGTCTTTCTTCTTCACCAAGATCAGATTCTATCTCTTTTTCATGCTTTTTTCCATCGATATACATTACCTCTTTCTTCCTTCCAAGTTTCTTTCTAGCTTGAGCATACCAAGGACCTAGTGAACTTTTTACTTCATCACTTGCTTTTATATAATCAGATGTTCTAATAGGTCTTTTCTTTCCACCTATTGCATCTAACCATGCATACTGGGCAGCTTTATCACTTAAGGCCTTGATATCTGCTGCAGAATAACCTTCAGTAAGTAATCCTAATCTTAACCATGCTATGTTCTTCTCTATAGGTCTTCCCCTACTATTTAGTTTAAGCATCTTTACCCTAGTTTGAAAATCAGGAGGGGGCACGTATATTGTTCTCGAGAATCTTCCAGATCTTCTCAAAGCAGGATCTACATCCCAAGGTGCATTAGTAGCTGCTATTACCAATACATTTTCATTATTTGCCTCTATACCATCCATTTCAGTTAAGAATTGATTAATTGCAGATCTCAATGCTTGACCAGCTTCTCCTCCTCCAGAGTCTCTTCTTGCTCCTATTGCATCTACTTCATCGAAGAACAGTATTGCTGGAGCATTCTTTCTAGCAGCTTCAAATACCTTATGTATATTTTTCTCAGTATTACCTACGTACATATCTAATATATCGGATAATTTGACGTTTATAAAAGCTACTTTTGCCTCTCCTGCAGCAGCTTTGACGAAATAGGTTTTACCACAACCAGGTGGACCATACATTAAGATTCCCCCGCCCCCCATAAGGCCGTATTCTTTTGTAAGTTGAGCGTATTGTAAAGGCCTAACAATACCATTCATAAGTTCATCTTTTAATTTTTCCATTCCTGCAAGATCTTTGAAATTCAATTTTATATCTTTAAGTATTTTAACATCTCCAGATTGTTGTTGTCCAGATGTACCTCCTTTTTTCATCTGTATACTTTCTAATCTATCTTTAGCATCTAGATTTTCAGGATCTAATTCTAAAGCTTTCTGAAAATCTGCTTGTGCCTTCTCTATATCGTTTAAATTTTCATAACATACTCCTCTAAGATAGTATACATCTGAATTATCAGGTTCTAATTCAATTACCTTGTTAAAATCTTCAAGAGCTTTATCGTATTTTTCTAAACTAACATAACATATTCCTCTATTATGATAAGCTCTAACATAATTCGGATCATACATAATTGCCTTATCGTAATCTTTTATAGCTTCATTTATCTGGCCTTTCTTAAATAATATGTCTCCTCTATTGTTATAGATTACCGGATTCTTAGGATCTAGCTCTAAGGCACGAGTATAATCTTTATAAGCGTTATCGTAATCTTTTAGAAAATAATTACACAATGCTCTATAAAAATAAGCATCTGACATTACACTATTTAATACTAATACTTTGCTAAAATTTTCCCTAGCTTTTTCATAGTCTCCTTTTTTAAAGTATTCTAAACCAATCTGATAGAATTTGTTAGCATCAATAGATCTAATATCTTTATCCATAATTCATTAATTATGTAAAATGTTTAAAAATTTATCTTGTTTATCAATAACATGTTCTTATTTGAATGGCAACAGATATACATAATATTGTTCATACTTTATTTAATTCCAGGTTTACTATTGACGTTAATTAAAATAGGCAATCTAAACTTTTTAGAGAGATGGTTTCTTGGTATTATCTTAAGCTATCTATCAATAACAAATTTAACCATTATCATATCGTATATACTGGGCAATATAAGCTTAATCTCAATAGCATTATCTTATATAGCATTTTTAATAATCATGTTGATACTAATCAAGAATAGAATTGATTATAAATTTAATATTGATAAAGAACATATTTATGCTATACTATTACTATTGCTAATAATATCTAGTTGGAATTTGAGAATTTTTTCATTTTCTCCAATATACTATGAATTTGATCCTTATTTTTATCTAGATGGTGTAAAGTATCTTTTAAATTATGGTCAGATTCCTAAATACGATGACAGTGCATGGAATCCTTATAATGTTAGTACTCATAGAAACCCCCCATTTTATCATTATAATATAGGAAGTCTTTATTATCTAATGTATGGCAATGTTATTGATGATATAAGACTAGCGGCCGTTGCAAATTTATTCCCTCCTATAAACGCTATACTAATGATATTCTCATTTTATCTAGTTGCTTTGATTATCACAAATAATAGATTATTGTCAATAGCATTTGCCTATTTTGTTAGTATGATACCTATATTCATACTAAAATTTCAAGCAGGAGTATTCGAATATCAACCTTTCAATTTCTTTATATTCTCTATTCTTATAGCATCTTTAGCTTTAGCATTAAAGACTAAAGATAATATAGCTTATGTTTTATTAACCTTATCTTACATATCGGCAATTACTGGTGCAGTAGCATTACCAGCAATTATAATAATATTTTTAATATCCTTAGGTTTGGCCTATATTAAATATGAGAAAGATGTCCAAGATATTCTAATGTATTTATCTATTGCTTCTATTGCCGGTATATTCTTATTTATCTATTCCGAATCCTTATCTAGATTATTATTTGGATTATCACCAGCTGCTTTATATATTAGTAGTAAATTAAGAAAAGATATTAATATAAACCAAAACATAGTATTGTTAGCAATATTATTATTCTTTGTATTATCGATAATCTTGTTTAAAGATACAATATTGTATGCAATGCAATACAATAATCCTTTAGAAAGAACTATTGCAGAACAGAATCCAGCTGGGGCAACATTAGAAGATAACTTTGGTAAACTAGGTATTGCTCCAGATAGATTAGGTAAAGACCCTTATAGTACGATATTAAAATTATTAATCTCAATTTTCTTCTATATCCCTTCTGCTATTTTAAAT
Source organism: uncultured Microcaldota archaeon (assembly GCA_938083015.1). Classification (GTDB taxonomy): domain Archaea; phylum Micrarchaeota; class Micrarchaeia; order Anstonellales; family J096; genus JAADEL01. Next base: position 17,755 of record CALKCX010000010.1, on the reverse strand, counting down.
GCGATGTTTAGTATAATATTTAAAATTCTATCTTCATTCATGGTGATAGAATGGATAGATAAAGAAACAAGTATTGCTTACGGTATACTATTTTTTGCCCTATTATTCTATTTATCTGATATATATAAGTTTGTAAAAAATAGAATAGAATTTAACGACGCTTTCATAATATCTGTGCCAATGCTACTATTTACAATAGGATTATTAAAAGCTAAATTCGAGATATATTTTACGTTTGGTTATTTATTTATATTGCTATACTTTATTAGTAAAATACTTTCTCTTCATAAATCAATTCCTATTGTACTATCAGTACTATTATTTATATTCACCGGATATAGCGGGGTATCGACAATTGATACAATGTCTTTACTATTAAGATCTAATTTCGTTACTCCGATATCTCAAAATATAGAATTGTTGAATGAAACTTTGAAGACCTTCTGTAATCAATATCCAAGTTTTAACAATATATGTGAAAATATTACTATTACAACCCAATATAGTAGAATAGCTTGTCAACTTGATCTTATCTTAAATAGAAGATCGGATATTATATATAATATATTGTATTCTACATCGTGTAATCATATTCCAATAGAATGGTATAGTCCTATGATGTTTATTCGAGATCAAACTGAACCAGATGCTATAATAACATCTTGGTGGGATTATGGGCATTGGATAAACTATTGGGGAAATAGAAGAGCTACTATAAGAAACGATCATAGCGTATTGAGTATGATTTTAGATGTTGCTTATTCTTACATAATAGGTAATGAAAGTCAACTTAGAGAAACATTAGATAAATATGGATCTAAGTATGCTTTGTTTGATAGAGAGATAATATTAGGAGGTGATGTAATATTCGGGGGCAAATTCTATGCTTTGAATTATCTGGCATGTGCTAAGATAAAACAGGTAAACGAGAGCTTTCCTATGTTTTCCAGTAGATGTGAAGCAGATAATACATGGGAAATTGTAATATTATCAGATGAAAGATGTTTTATTAACAATAAAATAGGTAGAGTAGGATATAGATTGGAATACAAAGGATATACAGGAGCTCTTAGTCCAGAAAGAATTAGATCTTATTGTGTAGTTAACAATGACGGTGTTTTAGATTTAAATAGAATAGAAAATAGATTTGTATTAGAACTTATAAATAATTATCCAATAAGACATGTTTTATATGATATAAATACACTAAGATTACATAAAGGAATACCAATATTGATAAATCAAAACGCTCTGTTAATATTGTATACGGAAGATCGTGCATGGTTTGATGATGGAAATTGGGTAGATGGATACAAAGATGCTACTAAGAGATTTTACAATTCCACAATCTATAGGGCCTATGTGCTTGAGAAATTAGATGGATTTGATCTAGTATTTAATAATGGTTATGTAAAAATCTATAAGGTAAAATAATATTTTAGACTATCTGATACTCGATAATCTGGAATGGCCTCGAGAGGATATTTTGACCTATATCCATGTTGATATAAGTATTCACCTAGAACTGCTATCATTGCCCCATTGTCTCGATTATACATATTATCAGTTCTCAATAATAATAAATCGTATTGGTTAGCAAATTTATCTAACATCTTATTTAGTATTACACTTTGAGCTACTCCGCCACATATTATAATTGATTTAGCATTATATGCAAACGCAGCTCTTGCAAGAGTTTCTAATAACATACTATAACTTGTGTGAAATAGAGAATAAGCAAGATCTTCCTTGTTGTAATATTCTATATTGTTGACAAAATACGTATATATTCCTGCAAAAGTTACATTCATTCCCTTAACTGTATATGGCAATCTTATGTATTCTTTAGCTTCTAATGCCAACTTTTCTAATTCAGCAGCATTATTTAAACCTATCTTCCTAGCAGCTTTATCTAACATATTACCTATTCCCATATCTAGAGTTTCTCCTATGATCTTTAAGTCCTTAGTTCTTATTATCATAGTATTACCACCACTTATATACAATGCAAGATCCCCAGATCTAGCGTTAGTGTATTCAACAATCTTTATATGTGCATATCCATGATTTACTCCTATTACAGGTATGTTTAATTTACTTCCCAGATAATTGGCAATACCAACACCGACTGATAATGGCGCCCCTATACCTGGGCCTTGACTTACAGCTATAAGATCTATATCGTCTAAATATATATTGGCCAAATCTAAAGCATTTTTTAATAATTCAGGAAAGAGTTTTGCATGATGTTCAGCTAATTCTCTAGGTATGTATTCTTTTTTATACGTATCTAAAACATTGATCAATTTATCTTGAATTTTTATCCCAATTCCAAGAGTATGAGCTGTAGATTCTATTCCTAATACGTTCATATTCTCGTTCTAGTTATTCTTTCGTAAAATCTTATTAGAAAATCGCTAATATTCATTAAAAATATTGCTAATAATACTGATAATAACAATAACATAAAACCTATATTTATAAGATTAAGATTAAAGATTTTGTCAAATTCTGCCAAAATAATTAAGGTAAACTCTCCTATAGGTAATGATAAAAATGATACACCTATAGCATTCTTCATATTATAACCTGTTTTATTATAATAGTATAACGACGTTATAGTTTTTATTATAGCTATCGTGGCCAATATTATAATACTAATTTGCCAATATACAGGATTGAACAATACTGTTAGATCTAATTGACTACCAATGTATATAAGGAAAATTGATACAAAGGTCTCGGAAAAGATAAATATACTATCTCGTATCTGTTGAAATTCTCTAGAGTATAGATTTGAGATTATACCAGCTATAAATGCAGCTACTCCCATAGGAAATCCTAGAATTTGAGATGTTAATATTATTATCACGAATATACTTATGAAGAATGAAAAATATATTTGTTTATTAGCATCGTCATTTTGTTGCAATCCAATTCCATTGATTATATCTCTAATTAATGAAAATATGATGTATATGAAAAATATTGCTACTATAAATAATACAAAAGATACCGCTAGTTTATATATAATATTTGATATTTGGTTCGTATCATGTTCTGTTACACTAAACATAAAGGCCAATATCAATATTGATAACACATCTTCTATAATACTACGTGAAAATAATAATTTGGATTCTGGTTTTTTATCCAATTTATAATCTTTAGCTAATTCGTAATATATTGCCGTAGATGTAAAAGTCAATACTATTGCTAGTATAAAGGCAAGCTCTTTAGAAGGAAGTCCAGGTATGATATTCTGTATTATCATATATAATGCCAGACCAAGAGATAGGTTTGTAAACAGAAAAAACCCCAATGCTCTAATATTATACGTAATAATATCTCTTATATTCATCTGAAGTCCAATAAGGTAAAGTAATAGTAATACTCCAAGTTGAGACAATATGTTTATGACGTTTTCATCTATTATGTTTATATTATACATTTTACTTATAAAACCATTAGGACCTATTAAAGCAGAGAAGACAAGGATAAATAAGATAAACGGTATTCTTATAAGATTAGAGAGAAGCTGTATTACAAATATCAGCACCAACAATATTAGTATTTCTAGCATTATTTTAAAATACATCTATAAGCTTTAAAATGATTAGATAAAAGGTAATGTTTTTAAAGCTAATCTATGTATTATTAATATGAACTCTATAATAGAACAGATGTTATTGTTAATCCCATCGGTAATAAACAATATAGTAATTCCATTTACACTATTCCTAGTATTACTAATGCTAGTTTGGGTATTATCTAATTCCATCGCCAATAGAATAATATCTGCTATATGGAAGGTATTTAAGATAGACGAGACGCTAGAAAAATTTAAACTTAAAGACGCTCTATTAGGAATAGATATAAAAAGCGTATTCTCTACACTTCTATTTGTATACCTATTATTAATAGGTATGATCTTAGCTATGGATTTATCTATTAAAAGAGTAGCAGGGGCATTAGAAATGCAACAAGTACTTAGAAGTATATTAACATATATGTCATCTCTATTCCAAGGTGTAATAATCCTAGTATTATTCCTAATTATAGCAGATCTAATATCAGATAGAATAAGAGAGAAAGATCATCTTGTTATGAAAGATTACTTGGCAATGATTACACAAGTATTTATAGCTATATTGGGTTTTGTAATAGCAATGCCAGCAATATTCCCTAGTTCAAATATGCAATTACTAGGACAGATAGTATTGGTAATGTTTGCAGGAATTGCATTGGCATTTGCATTAGCATTCGGTCTAGCATTTGGTCTAGGAGGTCAAGACGTAGTAGCTAAAAGATTAGAGAAATTCGTTAAAGAGAATATTGATAAATAGGTGATAAAAATGAAGATCTCTGATTTGTATGGTAAAGAGGTATTTACAGATACAGGTAAATTCCTAGGTACAGTACACGAAATAATCATAGATATGGAAAAAGGTGTTATATCTAGACTTCTTCTAGAAGATCTACCTACTTCTGCAGAGAAGGCAAAACAAGTTATAAATGAAAAAAGTATTAAATTCGAGAATGTTAAATCTATAGCTGATGTAGTAGTAGTTAGTTCTCTAAAGGGGAGCTCTTAAATACCCCTTCTTCTATTAATTTTCTTTTAGGATCTTCTTCCATATATTCTGGTTTCCATTCTGGTTCGAATACTATATCTACATCTATGTTTTCTAATTCAGTAATCTCTTCTAATTTCTGTTGTACTTCACTTATAATTGTATTACCATAAGGACAAAAAGGAGTTGTTAAAGTCATCTTAACATAGGCATATTTATTTTCAAGGTCAATATCTATACTATAAACTAGACCTAATTCAATAATATTATAATCGAACTCAGGATCTTTGATTTTCTCTAGCTTAGAGACTATTAAAGATCTTAATTCTCTTTTATCCATAGGCATATCTAATAGTATAGTTTTAAAAATCTATATTCTGAATATGATTATGGCCAAAGTACATATAATAGATGAAAACAAGACGATAGAAGTAAAAGATCATAGTTTATTATTGGAATTGGATGGTAAAAGCAATATATTGTTTGCTTGTAGAGAAGGCGTTTGTACTACTTGTTTAGTAGATGTTGTAGAAGGGGCAGAGAATCTATATCCTGCTGAAGAAATAGAGCAAATGACTTTAAGTACAATCAACGGAGTAAAAAATCCTAGATTAATGTGCGTATCTAGGATAAAGACAGGGGAGATAAAGATAAAATATGTATAAAATAATTTTCATATCCATAATATCTGGATTGATCGGGGGATGGATTTACAATATACTTTTCAATAATGTATATTACAATTATTATCTTACCAAAACTACTGTAGAGGTTAGTCCACATTCATTAGTTAAAGCAATATCTAGAAATGATGATAGCTTTATTTTAGTAGATGTAAGAACTGAGATTGAATATAACAATGGACACATCATTGGAGCAATTAATATACCAGTTTATACAAGTATTAATTATAAAGATCAACTTGATAATCCTGATCAAATAGTTTCTAAATTTAGAGAATTGAAACAAAAATATCCAAATAGAACCATAATAATATATTGTAGCTCTGCACCTTGTAAAACTGGGGCAAAAACAGGATTATTATTGGCAAAGCATGGAATAGATGTTAAAATACTTGCAGTAGGATGGAATGAATGGAAATACTTTCCCGAATTATTCATGAAAGATATAGAATTAAAGATAGTGGATATGGATAAATTCGTCCATTATGGTCCTGAACCAGGAGAGTATAAAGGAGAACCTATAGAGATATGCATAGGAGACAGCTGCTAATTCATTTATCTATAAAATTTCAATATCTTATCTTTTAAATATTACTATAGATAAACTGGTATGGATGTGAATATAAAAGTAGCGGCCTTAGCTGGAGAAGGTGCGTTTTCTATTGGTAATCTACTAGCTAAATTGTTTAGTAAATTAGGTTATAATGTAATAGCTTATCCAGAATACCCATCTTTGATAAAAGGGGGATTAAATGTTATACATATAAGATTTTCTGATAAACAAATATATTCACCAGTGGCAACAGCAGACATATTATTAAGTATAGGTAAAGACGGATATAGGTATTTAAAACAATGGACAGAAGGTATTGTAATCGGAGACGAAAGTGTTTCTAATGCAGACCTAATTATAAATGCCAATGAACTTATACAAAAACATAATCTAAATCCTAAAGTTAAAAACATATTGTTAACATCTGCTTTATTAGCTACTTTGAATTATCCTAAACAATACTTAATTGATATTGTTAATAAGATGTTCGGTAGTAAAGATAAAACTATACTGGAAAGTAACCTTAAAGCTGTTGAATTAGGATATCAGACAACATATAGATATATTAACGTTAAACAAATAGGATTAGAAAAGATTGTAATAAGCGGTAATGAGGCATTTGGTCTAGGTGCTATTGCAGGTGGAATGAGAATAGCTTCATTTTATCCTATGACACCCGCGTCTAGTTTATTTCATTTTCTAATAAATGTTAGAGATAAGGCAAAGGTATATGTAATACAGGCAGAAGATGAAATTGCTGCTGCTAATATTGCTATTGGTGCAAATTATGCTGGAGTTAGGGCAATGACAGGTACTAGCGGTGGAGGATTTGCCTTAATGACAGAAACAGTTAGTATGGTTGGATTGGCAGAGACTCCAATGGTATACTTTATATCTCAAAGAGTAGGACCATCAACAGGTATGCCTACTTGGACAGAGCAAGCAGATTTATTCCAAATATGGGGAGCTGGTCAAGGAGACTTTCCAAAGATAATTCTTGCACCAGGTACTGTTCAAGAGGCCTATTGGTATATGGGCAATGCATTTAACTTAGCTCAAAAATACCAATTACCTGTATTTGTACTATCAGATAAGTTTTTATCAGAAACATACTTTTCAATAGATAATTTTGCAAAGATAGAAATAGAACATGGAAAGGTATTGTATAATCACATAGATAATGTTTTACCACCTGGGCAGAGATTTTTAAGATATAAATACACGGAAGATGGAATATCTGAAATGCCTATACCTGGAATAAAGAATGGAATGCACATAGCTTCAAGTTATGAACATATGGAAGATAGCTTTACTACTGAAGATTTTAATCAAAGAAAAATGCAAGTAGAGAAACGTAATAAAAAAATAGATACGATATTGAAAAATGAGCAGACGTTACCAAAATTATACTCTAAAAATTCAGATAAATTGTTAATATGCTGGGGAAGTCAGATATTGCCTATACTTGAAGTATTCGATAAGATAGATTTTGATGTTATGCATTTTAACTGGATATATCCTGTTAACAAATTAGAAATAGAGAAGATGATAAAGAAATACGAAATTATAGGTTTTGTAGAAAACAATTCTAATCAGGCCTTATATAGATTTCTAAGAATGTTCATAGATATAAATGCGGATTTCTCTGTATTAAAATATACTGGTAGACCAATATTTCCACATCAACTTATAAAAGCTTTGAATAATCTTAAAGATAGAAATTACAAAGGTATAGAAATACTTGGAGAGGATTTTGATATATATGAATTGTATACTCCTTGGCGATTAGGGTGAGAAAATGAATATAGCTTTGATAAATACTAATGAAAAACCACAATGGTGTCCTGGTTGTGGAGATTTTGGAATATTAATGTCGATAAAGACAGCTTTAGCAAATCTTGACAAAGATCCTAGTGAAGTAGTTATAGTATCTGGTATTGGATGTGGGGGCAAAACACCCCATTATATAAGAACATATGGTTACGAAGGATTACACGGTAGATTATTACCATTAGCTTTAGGTATAAAAATAGCTAATCCAGATCTTACTGTTATTGCCATTGGTGGAGACGGAGATGGATTGTCAGAAGGTGGAAATCATCTACTTCATATTACTAGATATAATGTAGATATAACATATATATTGCAAGATAATCAAGTGTATGGACTAACTACAGGTCAAAGCAGTCCTACATCTAGAAAAGGATTTAAAAGCAAAACATATCCTGATGGTACTCCAATAGAACCAGTAAGACCTATACCTATGTTAGTATCTCAAAAGGCCAGTATGGTTTCAGCAGGTTATGCTGGTAATATAAAACATCTATCTCAATTAATTCAACAATCTATAGAGCATAAAGGGTTTAGTTATATAAACGTATATCAACCGTGTGTAACATGGAATACTGTAAATGGATATGAATGGTACCAGAAAAGAGTTTATATTACAGATCATAATCCTGAAGATTTTGAACAAGCATGGAAGAAAGCAAATGAACCTTATGATACAGAATGGGAAAGAATACCTATAGGGATAATATATAAGAATAATTCGAATACTTTAGATCAAGAAGTTATTAGAAGATTAGGAGGTAATCCTGTTAAGATTGATAAAATATATTTGGAAGATGTGTTAGAGAAATTAAGGTAAGAATTCTTGATTCTCTATTTTTCTATTTATATATTCGCCAACAAACGTCAATCTCTCTCCTTGTAAAGCATCCTGTTCAAGCTTTTTCTTCGTACTTATAACTTTATTTAATTCATCTACCCAATCTTGATATTTATTTATCCAATCGTATTCTAATAATTCTTGTGCTCTTTTTATATCTATTTCTTTTGCCTTTATAGTAAGTTTTGCAAGAAATGGAAATCTATCTATATCGCTCATGGTAACACCTATAAATTTGGCCTCTGGAACTGTAAAATCCTTTCCAAGATATGCTAAGTTAATACTACCTGTCTTCAAAGTCCAGTATATATACCATCCCCAGGCATCGCAATCTGTAAACACATATATAGGTAATCCTTGATCAGCTAGTTTTCTTAATAATCTACGAGTTCCTCTAGAAGATTGACCTTTTGGAGTTATTAAAATAGCTTTATTCTTTTGCCAAAATCTATCTTCATTTAATCTTTGCCACAATGCATCTTTTTCTACTACTAATACGTAATCTGCTTCTAATTCCAATATTTCCATATCATTATCTACATCAGAAGGTATCATCCAACCACTTCTTCCCATTTTTGTCCCATCAATTATTACCTCTTCTCCTTTAAACCTATCCAATATTTTAATAGGTCCTGCTAATACTCCTTTTCTATCAGTAGTTAAATTAAAATCCTCTCTTTTAACATCTAAAGCAGCTTCTAAATCTTCTATTAAAACATTACTTTCAGATTGTTCATCAAACAGATTTTCATCTATATCTTCCCCTAAACTGTATTTTAACTGATAATACAATCCTCTTATACTAGTATGTAAATCTTCATCTAAGAATTTTTTCAATTTATTAGCAACTGCAATAGTTTGCATAAAAGTTTTAGCTTGAGCAATATTCAAAAACTCTCTTTTTTCTGTCTTATCTCCAAGTTCTAAATAGCCTTTATCTGATAAAATATTCGATTTACTTCTAACTTTAGTTTGAAAATAAGGATTTTGTCCATTCTTTATCTGTTCTGCTAATCTCTTACCTAATTCGATTAGTCTCTGCTTAGCTATATCTTTCATATTAAAAAATATAACCATTCAATTTTTAATATTAATCTAATATTTAAATTATGAAGCTAGATATAACAATGATCATTGGCGGAGTATTATTTATGATAATATTCATATACGGTCTTTGGTATATAATGTCAATAATACCTTCAAATACCGAATATCCTATTGAATTCGAAGATTGTATAAACTCAGAACAAGCAGATCAATACATTAATAGAATTAAAGAAGAGGCCAGAATATATAATATAACGGGGACACCGTCTTTTATTATAAATCAAGATAAATTAGTCGGAAATCGAGATATAATGGTTTTCAAAAATGCTTTAAACAATCCAATAGGTTCTAAAGATACAAGATTATATCAACCTGATGATATCTCTCTAGGAAATCCTAATGCAGAGATCTGGTTAATAGAATTTTCCAGTCCTATATGTCCTCATTGTCAAAACTTCCATTCTGAGAAATTCGATATTATATATGAAGAATACATTAAGACTGGTAAGGTATTCTATGTATTTAAAGGTCTATCTTTGTTTAATAGAGATGATGAAAAGATAAAAATTAAAACATTATACTGTGCAAATAAACTAGATAAGAATAGATTATTAGATGTAATTAAAGGTGTGTTTAAAAAATGATAGATTATGAAGCTATATGGGATAAAGGATTAAGTGAAGAAGCTGTTAAGTTCATAAGTAAAGAGAAAGAAGAACCAGAGTGGATGTTAAACATAAGATTGAAAGCTTTTCAACATTTTAAAAACTTAGAATTACCTAAATGGGTAGAATTAGAACCTATAGATTATGATGATATTGTTTATTATCTAAAACCTAAAGCCAATAGAGTTAATAATTGGGAAGATCTACCAGAAGATGTGAGAAAAATATATCAAGAATTAGGTATTCCAGAAGCAGAGGCAAAAGTATTAGCAGGTGTAACTGCCCAATATGAAAGTAACGTTTTATATGAGAAAATACAAAATACTCTATCTAAAATGGGGGTTATATTTACAAGTCTTGACGAAGGATTGAAAAAACATCCAGATATTGTTAAAAAGTATTTTGCCACCTTAGTATCTATTCGAGATAATAAGTTTGCTGCTTTAAATACAGCTTTTTGGAGTGGTGGAGTATTTCTATACGTACCTAAAGGAGTCAAAGTAGATAGACCTTTACAAGCTTATTTTAGAATACAAAACCAATCAATGGGACAATTTGAAAGAACATTAATTATAGTAGAAGATCAAGCAGAAGTATCATATATAGAAGGATGTTCTGCACCTATATATAGTAAAAATTCTCTTCATGCAGCAGTAGTTGAAGTATTTGCTCATAAAAATTCTAGAGTAAGATATACTACTGTACAAAACTGGAGTAAAAATGTTTATAATCTTGTTACTAAAAGGGCAATCGCATATGAAAACGCTTATGTAGAATGGTTAGACGGGAATTTAGGTTCAAAGTACACTTATAAATACCCGGCCATATATCTAAAAGAAAGAGGAGCTAAGGCCAAGATAATATCGATAGCATCAGCAGGTAAAGATCAATTAATTGACAGCGGAGGTAAGGCAATACATCTTGCTCCAGATACAAGTTCAACAATAGTATCAAAGAGCATATCAATGGGTGGTGGTATAACAAGATATAGAGGTTGGGTGAAGGTTGCTAAAGGAGCTTATAATAGTAAAATAGCTGTATCGTGTGATGCTTTATTACTCGATCCTAAAAGTAGAACAGACACCTATCCTTATATTGAAATTCATGAAAAAGATGTTCAAATAACTCATGAAGCTACTGTAGGTAAAATAGAGCAAGAACAGTTATCTTATCTAATGTCTAGAGGGTTTGATGAAGATGAGGCAAAGACCATGATAGTATTAGGATTTATAGAAGAATTTATAAAAGAAATACCTTTAGAATACGCTATTGAATTAAATAGATTAATATCTTTAGAAATGGAAGGGTCTGTAGGATGAACGAATATTTTGATAAATTTGAATATAAATTGGCACAATTAGAAGATCCAAAAACATATATTGAAAAATATGGAGAGAGATATGATTTTATAATATATAATGAAGAACATAGAAGATATTACGTCGGTAATAATAAAATAAAATATAAGCTAAAAGGTAATGGTGTATTGTATTTATATTATGGTGAAAACTTTAGTTATGAAACTATAGAAGTAGATGGAGATTTTAAAATATACTCGATAATTAGACCAAATCAATTCTGTTATATACATAGAGATATATACGTTAAAGGGTCTTTAACAATTAGAACTGTTGGCCTAGGCGGGTATATAGAGATAAGTAATAACATTAATATTAAAGATAATTCTAATGTAGATGACAGAGGAATAGGGTTTGTAAAAGATAATCAACTTAGTATTTATCGCTCTATATTAAATCATACTATGCCTAATTCAAAATCCTATTCTCATTATAGAGGTATTTCAAATGATCAAGCTATGATAAAATTAGAAGGTTATATAAATATTTTACCAGAAGCTTCTGGAACTAATTCATTTTTAGATCAACATGTAATGCTATTAAGCAATAATGCTAACGCTTTTGCATTTCCTGCTTTAAAAATAGAAAATAATGATGTAAAGGCAAGTCATTCTGCTACTATTTCTAAAATACCTATGGAAATGTTAACATATTTAGAAAGTAGAGGTATAGATAGGGAAGATGCAATAAATATGTTGATAAATGGATTTTTAAACAATGTCATGGACATAGATGTAGATATATCGCCTTATATTATGTTAAAATAAATACTTTGCCCATTATATTAGAAAATATAACTTCACCTTTTCTTATCTCTCCAATAACCTCACAACTTACTGATGAAGGATCTATATTATGGTCATATTTAAGTTTTAACTTATACCTAATTCCATTTCCAAGTTCACATAATTCATTAATTGTATCTATAACCAATGCCTTTTCTTTCAACATATAGCTTCTCTCTATAGCTGATATTACTTGACCATTAATATATAGTATTGAGCTCATTATTATTACAGTAGCTATTAATGTAATACCGTATATTAATACTGTTTCAAATGTGATTTGGCCCTTCACAATAATTCATATTTGCTAATTTTTTAAAACTTTACATATTATTTAAAATTATGAAGAAAGAGATATTGACTATACAATCTTATGTTTTAACTAGAATGGTAAATTATCTTCATAAGCAAGGATTTGTATGGGTATTACCTGTTATCTTATCTAAGACAACAGATCCGCTTTTCCCTGACCCTTCTGGATCTGTTGAAAAAGGATTAGAAGTAGAAGTATACGGTCAGAAATTAACTTTAACTCAAAGTATGATAGTACATAAACAATACATGATAGCTCAAAACATAGATAGGTTATTCATATTATCACCTAATATAAGAATCGAGAGAGAAAGTAGGAAAAATACGGGTAAACACCTATTTGAATTTACTCAACTTGATTTTGAAATAGCTAATTTCAATGATGTTGAGGCAAGAAGATTTATAGAGAAATTAATAATGGCAGCTTTAAGATATATAAAGATAGATATGAATTTAGAAATAAAAAATTTAAATCCTGGTTTTAAAATACCAAAACCTCCATTTAAAGAATATAAATATGGAGATTTGGTCAAAAAATATGGAGATGAATGGGAAACAAAGTTTATCGAAACTATAGATTCGCCAAGTTGGATAATTGATATTCCAAGATATTTCTATGATATGCAAGATGAACAAGGAGTATGGCATAATTATGATCTTTATGTACCAAAATACGGCGAGATTCTATCTGGAGGTCAAAGAGAATATCAATATGATAAACTAATAGCTAAAATGGATAAAGATGGTATAAATAAAGATAAATACGATGTTTTATTGAATCTAGCTAAAGAAGGTAAATTAAGACCTTCGGCAGGGGCCGGATTAGGTATAGAGAGGTTTGTGATGTGGATAACAGGTGTAAATAAAATATCTGAAGTACAACCATTTCCTAGAATACCTGGTGAAAAAGTAGAATTGTAAAAAAGTTATGTTTTAAAACTAAAACGTTATTAAAATATTAATGCTGCTATTATTAATCTTCCTGTTTATAACAAGTTGGGGAATTGAGTGTTATAGACCAGTTATAATGTCATGTGAAGTTGCTCAAAGAATAGTTGATAACTGTTTTCCTCATTATGTTACTAGAATTGGTACTAATAATATTTTGTTTGATTTTTTTATACATTTAAAATATGGTGAAAGTTGTGTTCTTGATTTAAAAAATTTCGACATTTATGGAACTTTTGGAATTATTGTAACTGGTGAAGATAAAGGTAAAATTACAATTAAGAATGGTGGGATATATCCATATTATGAATCTGGTTATTACGGTATACAAGTAAGAGGAGGAGTAGAAGATATAACGTTAGAAAATATATCTATTGCTGGTTTTAAAAGTGGACTGGTAAGTGGTCAAGGATTGGCATTAATGGATAGTAATAAAAGATTGTTTACAAAAGATGTTAGAATATACGATAACACGATAGGTATAGCTGTAGGGAGAGGTTATTCGTTAAATTGGATATCTTCAAATACTTGGGTAATGTTTAATCAGATAGGTCTATTTACAAACGGTTTTGCTGGAACAGGAGGATATACGACAAAAATTTGTTATAATACAATAGATGTGATGTTACTCGATATAATCGATATAGCTTCTAAATCTTTTCAAGCAGATTTTGTCGATCCTCTTAGTTTAACAAGTTTGTTTCAATCTTGTTCTTTGACAATACCGTCACTTCCACCTAGATCTTCAACTCCAAACTGTCCATATCTTCCAGATTCAGAGGCAAGATCTGTAATATTTGAAAATAAAGATTGTAAAGTCACTACAGAATCTCAACATACTGTAAATTATGCGACTTTTATAAAAGATAACGGTCTATATATATTATCAAATATCAATGAGCAAGGTGAACATATATTAGATAGTCGACTAACTAGTGGATATTCATACAGTACACAAACAGTTAGATTAGAACCAGGTTATAATATTATTAATTTGGAAACTATGGCATATAGTACAAATTACTGTGGACAAAGCACATCTACTGATACAGATAGAATATGTTTAATATATAAACAATCCAATCCTCGATCATGTAGTTATAATATCGAATCATTTATTCTAAATGGACAAAACATGGGACCAGATTCCAATATTACAATATATATGCGAAGTCCTGCATATCTTAACTTATCAGCTATAATAAATGGAAATTATAGTAAATGTTTTTTACTAATTGATAATCGCGTACACACTATATTATCTTATCCAAATTCTCAAATTCTAGAACAAATAGAATTTAATAAACCTGGTAGATATAGATTAACATTATATTGCTCTGAACCTAATGGCGAAGTAGACGATGAATGCCCTATATATCAAAGCACGATATATGTTAAAAAGTCTCAAAGAACTTGTGAAAATAAAATAAGAATAAACGGCGATCCAAATAGCTGTATTACATACAATACCAATAGATTGCCAATATCTTTAAATGCATACACATTAAACAGATCTTCTAATCTAAGATTATATTTAAATAATCAGGAATTATTGAATATATTTTTAGATGAAAATAGAACCTATAGTGACACACTAATGTTTAATCTAACTACTGGTAGGTATTACATTCATGCTGATATAGTATCTGAAGACGGACAATGCATAGATACAGATATAAAATGTTTTGACGTAATCAATCCATCTCCTAAATGTGAAATAGACTTAATAGCTTATTTACCAAATGGTAAAGGTTACAATAATACTTACAATTTATCTATATTTGCAAGTTCAAATAATCAAATAAGATGTGATTTGAATATTAATGGCAATCAATACTATAGTTCGATTGGTAATAACATCAATTTTCAAAGAGAGCTATTCTTCACACCTGATAATTACTCTTTTAATCTAATCTGTAGAGATGTTTTTAACAATCAATGTTATAAATCTATTAGCTCTCATTTAGAAGTTTTAGACGATACATGCAATATAAATATAATTCCTATTTTACCATCTGGTGAATTAGAATCGCCTGCCAATCTATCTTTTGGTTTCATATCTTATGATCAATCTACTTGTAATCTTATAATAAACAATAACCCAATATTGTCATCTCAAATATCAATTGGCCAATATATCTATACGAGATTTTTTGATGTTGGCACGTATAACTTTCAACTTAATTGTAGAAAGAATTCATGTATTTCTTCTTATTCTTCTACTCTAATAATAAAAACAAATCAAACAAATCCTCCAGAACGATGTAATATCAATATGGATTATCATCTTCCATCAGGAACTTATACTTCGCCTTATCAAGATGTTATATACTTAACAGCTTCTTCTGATAATAATCTAACTTGTACCATATCAATGAACAATGATGTTTTGTATAGGGGAACGGGCAAACATATAAGCTTTTCAAAATTATTAAATTTTGATTTAGGTAATTATAGTTTTTCTATAATATGTAATCAGATCGATAGACAATGTAGTCAAAATATTGAAAGTAATCTTTTCATTGAAACTAGAATAGAAGCTCCGGGTTCTTGTGATATCGATATTGAAGAAAGCATACCATGGGGCACATATAATAATAGCTTTATCTCAAACTATTCTTATAATATAAGTTCGAATACAAATTTAGAATGTAAAATGTATGAAAATGGCGTACTTGCATATATAGATACTGGAAGCTTTATCAGCAGGAATTTTGTTAATAGAATATTTAACAGTAATACATCTTTTTTCTTAATCTGTAAATCCTTAACTAACCCTTATTGTAATAGATATGTAGCTAAATCTCTTTATATAATTGATGAAATATATGAGCCTCCTATAGTTAATTGTACTATTCAAGCTTATGATAATATTCCCTCTGGTACTTATTCATCTCCATTTTATGTGGATTATTACATAAATATTACTTCTGATCTTGAGCTAGAATGCAGATATTCGATAAACAACCTTACAATATTCTTGCAAAACGGTTCTAATATATTTAGAATGTTTAGAGATCAATATTATGATTATGGCCACTATATACATAGTTTAGATTGCTCAAATACTTTAAATAGGCAATGTGGTTTGAATTTGCATAAACTGTTATATGTTAGAAATATTAGCATTGTTCCGCCCAGAGAATGTAGAATAGATATATTAGAAAATATGCCCAGTGCAATACTAGAGCAAGCTACTAATATATCTTATAATATAAACATCAGTTCTAATTCTAATTTACATTGTATACACTCTATAAATAATTACGTATTAAACTTTTCAAATAGCTCGGTAATAAATTGGATATTTAATTACGAATTCACAAATAATTCAACTTTAGTTTTATATTGCTATAACCCAGATAACAGAGAATGTAATAGGTATATTGAAAGAAAAGTCTATATAGTTTCTCAGAACAGCTCTACACCTTCGACCAATATATCTTGTGAATTAGAACTTTCTTGGAATTTACCTAGAGATAGATGTCTTATAATAAACTCATCGACATTTGAATTAAATTATAGATCATATTCTAGTATAAACAATTCGATTTTCAAATTATATGCAAATAATAATATGTTGATAGATAGAGAATTTAATAGATTATTAAGAGATAGATTAAATCTAAATGTTGATCGCTATCTAATATTAGAAGGACAAATTGAAACAAATGTTAGTCAATGTAAATTACATAAACAAGGTTGTTTAATATATGATGAAAATATATCTTCGAAATGTGATATAAAAATATCTTTATCCGGAGATATATATGGGAATGTACTTAAATTAAAATTCGACTATAATATAGGGGAAAGTGCAGAATGTAGATTAGAAAACGATATAGAAGTATTGGACGTTTTCTTAGCATATAATAATTCTACGAAAACTTATTTTTTACCTCTATCTAAACATTTGATAAAGGCAAGTTGTAAATATATCAACAACCCTTCCTGTGAAAGTATTAAATTATATAGATTTAACTACACGACACCAAGTGATTCGTGTAAATTAGTCTCATATTTACTACCAGATTTTCAAGGATGTAATGAAGTTCAAGATAATTTAAAAGTCACGATAGGCCTAAATGATAACGCCAATATATTGGTTTTCAAAAATAATATTCGATATTTAAATCTTTTTGTATTACCAAGTATTGCT
>CALKCX010000009.1 GCA_938083015.1 uncultured Microcaldota archaeon | reverse complement strand
ACCATTTTGAACATTCCATTTGTATAGAATATTAAAAGGAATAGAATTAATAAGAGCAAACGCTTCGTTTGATTTTAGCTCTAATTCAAATTTACATTCAAGTACTTTATTGGGATCTGTTAATAGACTTTTATGATTCTGTCCTAATTGTATACATCCTACTGCTAATAATAGAACCAATAACCATATCATAATAAATTTATAACATGTATCTTTTTAAAGCTTCCAGATGCTCTTTTTCATAATGACTTAAACTAGCCGGTATAACTATACTAAACGGTCTCTTTGAATAAGCTTTTCCATATATTATTTTTTCATCCTCAAAACCTATTCTAGACAATATTATTATATCGTATTTCAAATCTATTTTAGAGAAGAGTTCTTCTGTATCTTCAAATGCAGGATCTGGCAATAGTAATGTATGTAAATCCATATTCCTATTTTTCTCTATATAATCTTGATAAGATTTAACATTATTATCTGCCCATTTAGCTATACTTACTATTCTACCAAATCTATATGGACTTAGACCTGTTCTTGAAATAGCATTTATTATCGATGAATTATGATAGACTTTTATCTTAACATTTCTTTTAATAGCTTCAAAGTAAATAGAGCTATGGGTTGTAGCAAACATAGGATCGCCTGGTATGAATATTGCAATGTCTTTATCAAACAATTTATATATTTCTTCTTCTAAGAATTTTCTATCTACAGGAATTAAATTGTATTTTTTAATAACACTATCTGGTATATAAGATGTATACACATCTACGTATTTTTCATAACCTTCTAATTTTTTTAATAAACTTTCTGGAATTTCAAAGTATAGTCCAAGGCCTATAAGGTATATCATATGAGAAGTTCAGGTTTATCAGGTAAGGCGAATTTCTCTATCTCTTCTCCTATTTCTACTTCTATTCCAAAGTAATCTTCTATCCATTTTTTATTATTCTCAAAATAATTATATATCTCTTCATATTCGTATTCAAAATTTATATTATAAGCTTTGTTTTTTAATCTTCTTATTAATTCAATTGCATTTGGATGTTTTTTCTTTATTTCAGATATAGGAACGCGGTTGTTAAGATCTTTATAAACATCGAATTTCCATTTCTTTGCAATTCCTATTCTTATCTTATTGAAATCTCTAAGATTTTTAAGATTTTTTATATCACTTATCAATTCTTTAAATAGATCTTCTGGATGTGATTTAATATTATACGATGGAAATTCCATTCGCTCATCGTATAAGCTAATATTGAATAGTTTTCTATGAAGCCAATCTGTTAAAAATGGAATAATTGGAAACATAGCTATATTCCAATATTTTACCACATCTCTAGGTATTCCTTTAATACCTCTAAGTACTGCCCATTCTAGATCATTGTAAAACCCATAGAATAGATTATCGGCCACTCTCTTTATATCATAGTTTTTATACATATCTACGATATCTTTTGACATATTGTAAAACCTATATCTTATCCAATCATCCATAATAGAAGGAGTATGATCTGTAATGAAGATCTGCTTAAATCTCTCTAATCTTTGTAATATACCTTTTGCCATACTTTCTGAAAAATTAGTATCTGATTTTATATCGCTTCCTGCTACAACTGCCATTCTAATAGCATCTGGTCCATAGAGTTTAATAGCTTTCTTTAAAGGAAATATATTGCCTAGACTTTTACTCATCTTTTTTCCATCCATTAATACAGAACCATTTGTTATTATAGCTTTAGGCCATTTATCTTTATCAAATATTGCTACATGATTGAATATGTAAAATGTAAGATGATTAGCTATTAGATCTACTCCACTGTGTCTAGCATCTACACCATACCAATATTCAAACTCTTCTCTTAATTGAATATGTGTTTCATCAATAGGTTTACCTTTACCTGTAAATATGTAATCGAAAAAGCTTTCATCTAATACTTCTAATCTATATTTTTTTATATGGGGCATTAGTATGTAAAATGCCATATATATTGTAGAATCACTTAAGGATTCGACAATTTGATTGTGATCAAATATGAATTTCGTCCCAAGCCCCCTTGTTCTAGTACAAGCTTTTCTATTTAGCCATTCTATAGTGTTTTCAAATCTACTTCTAAATTCTTCAGGTATTATCTTCATGTTATTTAAACATTCTTTAGCTAATGTCTTCCATTCTTTATTTCCATAATCTATAAACCATTGATCTGAGACGATTTTTACTACTACTTCATCTCCAGCTCTACTATATATGGGCCCATTAGCTATTTGATATATTTCAATTCCATCTTTGTTTTCAATTAGTAATTTTTCAACGTATTCTCTTGCTTCTTTTACAGACATATTAAGAATTATATGAAATCCTTTGTTGAATTCCAATCTATACAATTCTTTATTAGCTAATTCAATATCTTCTTTTAAATATGTTTTAGCGTCACTAAGTTTACCGTCAATTGCAATTATTTTAGGATAATCATTAGATATTTTAATATATTCAAAACAATCGTATACGGAATGACCAGGTACACTCATGACTATTCCAGTACCTTGTTCAGGTTTTACAATAGAACCGTGATAGATAGGTACCATTTTATCTAAAATAGGCACTTTTACCATTTTTCCAATCAATGTCTTTCCTTCTAATACGTTTAATTCTCTATAATCTTTGAATTGATACTTTAGTTTTTCCCAAGCTTTTTCAGAGAATATCAATGTTTTCTCACCGATATTTATTCTTATATATCTTTCATCTTCTCTAATCCATATGTTAGTTATTCCATATATAGTCTCTGGTCTAAGAGTTGCTGCTACCAACCATCCGAATTCAGATTGGAATAGAATACCAATATATTTCTCTATCTCTGGATCTAGATCACCTTTAGTATCGTGTGCCCCAACAGAAGAATTCAATTTAGGACTATATGCTATTGGGTGCTTACCTTTAACTAATAATTTTTTATCGTATAGTTTTTTCATATGCCATTGTATAAACTTTTCAAAATGTGGATCTGATGTATAGAATTTTCTGGACCAATCTATCATATAGCCCATCTCTTTCATTCCCTGTTCTATCTCTTTAGCAAAGAACATTACAAGACTATTTGGATCTGTAAGTTTAGAATAAACTTCTCGATCTATCTCGTAGATCTTTTCAAATATATCAAACAATTCTTTATCTTTTTCTCTAATTCTATCTGCCATAGCTATTATCGGGGTACCAGTAACGTGAAATCCCATAGGAAATAATACAGAATGGCCCATTAGTTTGTAAAATCTCGCCATTACATCTGCAATCGTATATGTTCTAGCATGACCTATGTGTTGTGGACTGTTTGGATATGGAAAAGCCGCTGTTATAAAATATTTTTTATCGCCTTTTGAAGGCCTATGTCTATTTTCATTTTCCCACATTTTTAGTAAGTCTTCATACATAAATTAAAGATAAATAAAAATATTTAAAAGATTGTTAGGGAATATTTATTATGAAAATTGCTGCAATAGATGTTGGTTATGTAAATGTATTCGCTGATGTTTACGTGTTTAAATCTATTATCTTGTATTACATATATGAAGATGAAAGATTGATCAATAAGAAAATAGTATACGATAGAAAAGTAGAAAGATCTGATAATCCTAAAGCTTTAGATCAAATTAGATTAGAACTTGAAAAAACAGCTATAGAAAAAAGCGATGCCGATTATGTTTTAATTGATGGTAATCTAAATCAATACTTTTATAGTCTTGAAAAGAAATTTAGAGAAAACAAATACTGGATACCTAAAACATTGCTAGCAAAAGATATGGAAGAAGAGAATGAAAATATTATAATAAGAACTTTTGGTGATGATTCTAGAAAATATAGAATTGAAACATTCATTGAAAACAAAGATAAAATAGATGACTTTATAGATGTTTTAAAAAGATATTTTATAAAAACAAGAATAGTATATCCGTTTATATTACATGAAGTTGATAAACTTGCTGTAGTGAGAAAATCGGATTATCCTGCTGAAGTATATATAATGAAGTATATTCTCAATATGCATGATAGAATACTAAGAGATGGACTAATCGGGCGTAAAACTGGATCTTTAAAAAGAAAAGATTTTAAAATATAATTATATTATTCATATTAAGGTGATCCTAATGGGACTACTAGATAAATTACTAGGGAAGAAAAGTACAGAAACAAAAGAAAATGTAAATATCGAAGATATAATTGCTATGGAAGAAGTAGGCGACGCAGTGACACCACCGGCAAAGTTTTATGTAAAAAAAGTAATATTAAGAGCTGAAGGAGATGTAGAAGTAGTACTTGCTGAATTAAAACAAAACAACGTCGTAATATTAGATTACGATCCTTTAAAGAAACAACAAAATAGATTAAATGAAATACTTACTAGATTAGAAGGATATGTAAGAGATATGAATGGAGATATAGCTGCTATAAAAAACAGTACTGTTGTAATAGTAACGCCGGCAAATGTTAAAATAGCTAAGTCTAAATAGGCGATTGATTTGAGAACTTTTAGTTATGTTTTAAGTAGTTTTAACCTTTATCCTAAGTTCATATCACTTTTAATAGCAAAAGGTATATTGGAATTATTACCATTCCTGTTTTTAGTAATAGGTTTTTTCATTCTATTCATAGGACTAGGAGCTAATTTATTTGATGCCGCTATGATAATAGTCATCTCATTCATAGTATCTATATTCATGCTAGGTTATATCTATTGGTATTGGTTGCTATCTTTAGCACCTTACATATTTATCTCTAATCAAGAATCTAAAGATGAACAAAAACTCGGTATTATAAGAATTATATTTAAAATATTTGGGTATCCGATTATAAGTAATATATTCTTAATATTCATCATTGCCCTGTTATATATGATATTTACATTATTTATCTCGTTTCTATTTCAAGGTCTAATAGGACAATTGATTGTTTCATCTATTTTCCAACTTAATTATACACTTGGAGTAATAGTTGGAATTGCATTTGTAACAATTTCCAATTTAATATACTCACCATTGTACTTCATAGTTGGATTTATCAAATTTAACTATATCAATACGAAAAAAGCTAGAGAATCTTTAGCTAAAGGATTAGATATGTTTTTAAGCAATATTATTGGAGTAATAAAAGGCGTAATTATATTAACTTTGTTCAATCTAATCTTTCAAATAGTGAATTACATAATATTATATTTGTTAATGGCAACTATTATACCAGGATTAGTTGAAAAACTAAATGTTTTAATATTGGCCAGTATTATAGCAGGACAAAGTCAGGCAATTAACTTATTCTTAATGGAAATCTTACCAATAATAATACCTATTTTAATTGTAATGTTCGTGATAAACTTCATCATACATAGTATTTTAGAGCTAATAAAACTATCTCTTATATATTATGTTTACAAAAAGGCCTCTACAAAAGAATGAGATAGATTTTTAAATACCATATGAGTTTTAATAAATATGGATGTTATTACTGTAGATATAGAATTACCTGAAGGGGCAAGTGTAATATTAGGACATTCTCATTTCATCAAAACCGTAGAAGATATTTATGAAGCTATAACTAGTTCAAATCCTAATATTAAATTTGGAATTGCCTTCAATGAAGCCAGTGGTAAGAGATTGATAAGATACGATGGTAATGATGAAGAAATGATAAATGTTGCTATTAGAAATGCTAGAAATCTAAAAGCAGGACATACTTTTATAGTAATTATGAAAGGAGGTTGGCCTATAAATGTACTAAATAGAATAAAGAATGTGGAAGAAGTTACAAGAATATACGCGGCCACATCAAATCCATTAAGAGTAATCTTAATACAAGATCAAGATCGAGCTGCTATACTTGGTGTTATGGATGGGTATACTGTATTAGGGCTAGAGGAAAAAGAAGATAAAGATGAAAGACATAGATTGTTAAGAATGTTAGGTTATAAAAGGTGATACTATGGAATTAGATCTTAAGCTTAAAGATAATCTTGAACAAAAATCAGAAACTTTTGAGATGTTTATAAAAAAGTATTCTAATGAGATAGAACAGATAAGAAGAGAGGCAGAAGAAAAATATGAAACGCAGTTATCTAAACAAGGAATAAACGAGATATTGCTAATGCTATGGCTTCTCGAAGGTAGTGATCAAAAAGCTTTAGAGAAGTTTAGGACTCTTTTGAATATGCTATTCAAGAAAGGAGTAATTGAAAGCTTAAAGAGATTGTTGATGATAGATAAAAATTATAGAAAAAGAAGAAGATGATTTGGCTATTGTTTTTATTGATTTTTTCCTATTCTCTAGAACCGTTTCCATATACAATAGTAGATAATCAAGATCGAGAATTTACGCACGTTTTTAATGAACGTATGTATGGGCCACCAAATTGTAATGCCATTCAACCTCCAGATCCTTTATCTTGCACACTCTATGTAAAAGACGGTGTTTCTATAAAATCTTTTCCTGGTAGCTGTTCTTGG
>CALKCX010000008.1 GCA_938083015.1 uncultured Microcaldota archaeon | reverse complement strand
GGGCCCGTAGCTCAACGGCAGAGCGCCCGCCTTGCACGCGGGAGGCTAGGGGTTCAAATCCCCTCGGGTCCATTACCAATATTTATCATATAAATATTTAGAATAGAAATAACCAGCTATTACTCCTCCTAAATGGGCAGCAGACCCAATACCAGTGTAATTCATTGTAAATATACCAGCAAATTCTATTAATATGTAAAAAAAGAAAAATACATACATAGGCATAGGTATTATAAAAAGAAAAAGTATGTTTAAATATGGATAAAATAGAAAAGCTGCTCCTAATAGTCCCGCTATTGCACCACTTGCTCCTATTCCTATAGTATTCGTTGGAATAATACCTGAATAAGCTACTAATCCAAACAGTATATTACCTACTATTCCGGATATTAAATAAAGTTTTAGAAACTCTATACTGCCTATTCTTCTCTCTATCAAAGGTCCAATGTTATAGAGCACAAACATATTTAGAAAAATATGGAAAAAATTAGCATGTAAAAATATACTTGTGACAAGTCTCCAAGGTTCAATAAACAAGTATTCTGGTATAAACCCAAATAAATATATGAATTGTCTATCGAATATCTCGATTATAAATACTAATAAATTAATGATAATTAGATTTTGGTACATGTTCTAAAAATTGTATTAAGGTTTAAATTGTTTTAGTTTTGTGTTAACTATTCTATAAATATTTTCTCCTACCTTATTTCCTAGTATGTTTGCCAATCTAAACTTATCTGCGTTTATAAAATCTCTTATAGATTCAAAATTATCAATTATCTTAAACAATCTCTTTTCGCCTATACCAGGAAAAGATGTTATTATATTAAACACAGGATCTCGATCTTTCTTTTTTATTACTACATGCTCAGCTTTATCAAGATTTGCCAGTCTTTCAATGATAATCGCCAATTCATCTATATTTCTATAATTCAATATAGATATGTTCATACTGATAATCCTAGCAATAGCTCCATAATAGCTATTTATGTGTAATCTTTCTGGTATACCTAATTCTAATGCAAGTATTCCTATTTTATAGTTTTTTAATACAGATAACTGTTCGAATAATCTTCCATCTATTATAGATTGTTCAAAATCTGAGAAACTTTTTCTCTCTATTGCAATATCCCCTATTATTACATCTACAGGAAGATTTCCTATACTTACACCTAATTTACTCTTTAGCTTTTCTAACAATTCTTTTTCTCTATAGTCCAATATAATATCAGTCAATATATATTGGGCTTTCATAGTTTCCAATATCATAACCTTTTTTTACAGCATAACCTATTAAATCTGCTAGGGGTCTTAATTTTGATAAAATTCTCTCGATTTCATCAATAGCATTTTGATCTATCATTACAATACGATTGGTATAAGTTTCAATTCTATCTTTGACTTTGTATTTAAAATCTAAAAGGTTTTTATCGGCCGTAAATATTAAGTTTGCATGTTTTATTAGGCCCATTTCTCTATAGCTTATAGTCATTATAGGCCTTGCCAATAAGTATAATCCTGGTCTATATTCATAGGGTTCTACCTCGATTAACTTAATTCTTGAATTACGATATATAGCTCTTGCCCTTATATCTTTGCTATTAGTATACGTTATAATATTTATATCGAGAAATGATAGTATGTCTAACATATTTGCCTTTACCAAAGATAGTATGGCAGATTCATCCATATATATAGGTTGTTCTATAGAAAGATCTGTTCTGTAGTATTCTATGATATGTATTATGTCTATCATATCTAAATTTAACAATTCTGCTATTCTAGAATAACTAAAGCCTATGTTGTATAATTTAGTAGCTATATGCTCTTTGGCCATATTGACAATTTCAATGTTTTGATAAAACAGTTCTTCTATGTCTCCATCATAACCTATATCTGTAATATAGCTAACGGCCTTTGCTATAACACTTTTCTTTAATAAAATATCGTCTCTTTCCAATATATACTCTTTTAAGTATTTATTAGATAATTGATCTAGACCTTTGACATTTTTACTTTTGAGATTTTCTAATATAGATCTGTACTGATCCATCTTCTATCACCCTAGATTCGACCGTATAAGGCCCTCCGGTTAGACCGCTTATATATACACCAGATTCTGTCTTTTCGACATCCATGTTATTCATAATGGTGATCTGGTTTCTATATAAAGCTATTCCATCTTGATATAATAACAATGCCTTTCTTTTATCACATGGATTTAGAGCAAATACCAATCTTGTATGTTTATAGCCTTTATAGAGTATTCTTATGTACATATCACCGTGTACTTCTGTATCAAAATCTCTTCCCATTACACTATTAGCTATTAATCTTCCCCCAATTCTCATTCTAAGCATAGATCCATATAATACACGATGTACTTCAAGAAGTCTTCTAATTATATCGTTTTGAAGCACATCTAAAACAAATTCAGATTGTGCCTCAACCATTGCTATTTTATCAAAATCTCGAAATATATTGTCAGAAATAGATAGCATTATTATCTTATTACCAAATTCGTATATTTTAGATATATCTGATGCGCCCAATTCAGAACCTTTTTTTATACCAGTCTCTCTAAAGTATTTAGCTAAATTGTAAAGTCTAGGATCTTTTCTAGAAGCTGGATGATGAATAAAAAAGTCTAAAACTATGGGATCAAGATGTTTACTCACGAATACAACACCTCGTTTGTATTATCTTGAATATCACTCATTCTCGGAATATCTAGGTTTAATTTTACAGGTGGATTGTTGAATTTCATGATAAGATTGTTACTTGGTTTAATTAGACCTCTTAGATCGCTTTCATCTAATCTAATCTTATAACCATGATAATCTACTTCTGTAATTCCTTTTAGTAAACCATATCTTTGTCTTTCCATTACTGATAATGCTCTTATACTATCTACATCTAAAGCTGTTTTTTGTTCTAAAGCTAAATCTAATCTACCTTTGACATAACTCATCTCTTTACTTAATTCTCTATGAAATTCTGATAAAAAAGACGATTTTAAATTTTTATCTCTATCTACTGTATGTAATATACTTTTAATTACATTCTGTAATCCTGTAATATCGCGATTATTAGCAAATCTTAACACATCTCTTTCTTCAACCAATCCTAGGGAAACACCTGCTTTTATTACCGCATTTCCAACTACAGCATCGTATAAATCATTATCTTGTTTAGATCTCTTTGTACTTAAAAAACCTTTTTCTTCAATAACTACAAGGTTCATAGCTATAGATGCTATTGCTATTTGTTGTTTTACTTCAGGACTAAACTCTACCATATTAATATTACATATAAATGTTTTTAAATTACTATCTAATAGCTTCGTAATCTTTTATTTCAACAATCTTACCAGAGTTTAAAGATAAATAAGCTAATAAGTAATATAAAAAGAATCTTATTCTTCCCCATTTTCTTATCCTTCTATCACTTGTGTATATTATGGCATCTTTTGCATAGTATACCTTGCCAAAACGTATAGCTCGTCTTACCAATTCCATGTCTTCGCCCATCTTAAGTTCTTTAAAACCTCCTATTTTGTAATAAAAAGGTCTGGAAATCGCTATATTATCACCGGATACCCAAACTAATTTGAATAATTTAAAGGCCCATTCCGAATATAAGTTAAGAAATTGGGCCACATTCTTATCTATTATATTAGTACTATCTACATCTATTCTACCAAAGCTTACATCATAACCTAATCTTATAGGTGCAGTCAATCTTTCTAACCACATTGAATCCACGACCATATCTGCAGATCCAGATACTAGAATGTTATGTTTAGCAATAAGCATTCCGACTTTTCTAGCATAACCTATATTTCTCTTATCGACAAGTATTACCTCTGCCCCGTATGATTTTGCTATTTCTCTAGTTCTATCGGTGCTATGATCGTCTATTATTAGAATTTCATCAGGGTACAAGGTAGATCTCTCTAAAGATTGAAATAATTTAGTTATATATTTCTCTTCATTATAAGTAGGTATAACTAAACTAATCCTGTTCATAACAATATATAGCATATTTTTTTAAGTTTTTATTCTAAATATAAACATGGATAGATTGATACAAAGAATTATGAGAGAAAATGCCCATAGCCCCAGAGGAGGTGTGGATTTTAAACCTTTCAATGCTGACATAAGCACGTATATATCTTCTGAGAATAGAAATACTCTATTTGATAAATGTCCTGATTTAAGACATCTTGTTTGCAAAGATTATAGACATAAGATACCTGATTATCTTTTAGAGTTTTCAGAAGTTTTAAGACGATTAGTATATCAAGAATTGGGATTGGAAACAGAAGGATTTCTTCATCCTTTGTTAGGTTATGCATTAAAACATGAACAAAGAGTCATATTATTGCCTTTACTATCAGAAGAAATGTTAATCTTAAGACAAGGTAGATCTCTCAATTATTATAGTTTAATACCAACAGACTTAAGTTTAAGTAAGTTTAGAAGATTAGCTGGTGGTATTCGAACTTATAATCTGGCCATGATAGGCACAATAGATATATCGATACCGATAAATACGGCATTAACACGTATATTTCATATTAAATCAGAAGGACAGGTTGAATTGCCTTTTTATGCCATTATACCAGAAGGATGGGCAGTTTACGATAGTATGGATTATACATATACTACTACAAAAGCCGGTATAAGAATATTTCATCCGCGCAAAGATAAGGTTTGGATATTTGATAATAGAGTTAAAAGCGATTATACAATTATTTTACCTAATGGTAAGAATGGTGATATTCATATATCGGATGGAGTCGTTGTTATTAATAAAGCTAGTACTATTCTATCAAATATGTTCCAGGAAGAGTTTTAAGTTTTATACAATCTAATCGTAAATACATATTCATCTATGCTTTTACTATAACTTCTTAGTCTTCTATGTTCGATTATTTCAAATTTTGATTTAAGATTAGTTTTTATCAACTCTAATCCGTGATCTAATGGATTAGAAGAATTTACAAAGAGATAAACATGTAGAATACCTTTATCTTTAGCTACATTTGATATAGGGTCAAGATAGTTATGAGCGTCTTTAGGTAAAGGCATTATTATTCTATCTGCCCAGTCTTTATATCGATCTATTACATCAATTACATCGCCTTCAATCACATCTATATTTTTCACTTTATTCAATTTTATATTCTCATACATGTATTTAACAGCTATAGGGTTTTTTTCAACTGCTATTATTTTACAATTCTTATGGGTCTTTGCTATAAGTATTGCATATGGTCCTATTCCTGCAAATGGTATAAATACATGTTCTCCGTCTTTGACCATAGACGATATTCTTAATCTATCGTATGCCATTCTAGGAGAATAAAATACTTGATCTACGTCTAATTTTAATACAATACCGTTTTCTCTAGTAATAGTTTCAGTTCTATCTTCTCCATATATAAGATCTAATTCTCTAGTACGATACTCGCCTATTACAGGTCTTTTTCTAAATACAGTCTTAACTCTAGGATGTGTTTTAATTATCGCCAATGCTATATCTTTAGATTTATCTAAGTATTCTTCTGGTATGTGAACTAAAGCTATATCTCCTATTATATCGTATGAAGTTATGGGCAAACCTAGAATATCTCTAAGCTTCATAATAATCACTCAGCGTCAAGTCATCTCATCACCTATCAGAGCTGCGTAAGGTTCATCATCTTCATATATTTTATCTATCGTGTTTTAATAGATTTAGCTATTATAAATATATGCTCAAGTTACAAGTAAAGCAAGAACAAGATAAAAAATTAAATGTTGATGTTGAAGAAGATCTAAAAATTAGAATGCTAAGAATAAGTAATATTATGGCAGGTGTGTTATTAGGATCTTTATCTTTAATAGCATACGAATCTCATTTTTTAAAACAATATATATTGGATGAAGATAAAAAACTTCTATATATTTCGGCAATATCTTATATGTATAGCTTATTTAGTCTTGAAGATAAAAAGAGATAAGTTCTCTATACTCTTTACCTGGAATTATCGTCTGGTATAATTTTATTAAGTTTACCTTATGCTCATGAATGATCTGTGGAATATTTAAATTTCTCAAATCTAAGCTATTAGTCCTACCTATGGTAAGATGATAAACTTCATTTTTCGGATATTTAAAATCTTTCATTATATCGTATTCCATGTTTACACCTATCCAGATTACTCTAGCTCGATCTAATCTTGGAAACCCCCCAATTCCTTGATATTGTACTTTGAATGCCTTCTTTTGATTGAAAAAGCTTTTTAAATATTCTAAATCGATATCTATGTTTTCTAAAAAACTCAATGTGACATGTCTAAATTTAGATATGCGTACTTGTGGTATTTTAGAAAAGTAATTATAAACATCGTCTATTGATTTATTTGATTGAACATCAAATGCTAAAAAACGTCTAACCATATTTTCACCCAATATAATAATAATAGATGGGCGGGATAGAATAGATAGAATACATAATATGGAAGTATTCTACCTTTAAATTCTAATCTTTCATGAAATTTTATTAAGAAAAATACTGTCAATATCGTTATTAAAACATGTAGAATATTTAGAAATGATATGTTTAATAGTAAACTTGACAATAATAATTCTATAGAATTGCCATGTTTTATGAAGTTATAAACAGAGATCATATAGATTAGACCAAATATTGAGTAGTCGCTTATTATACTTATAATAAACCCCATCCATTTTTTCCAATCTTCTGATTTTAAAAACATAATTGTGCCTAAGAATTGAAACATTATGTTTAACATAATACTACCAGATATTAGATAAAAAGGAAATTGTGATATAAGACCAAATAACAACAATCTTATTAAGTATTTCTCATATACATTCTTTTCAATTAAATTTCTTATTAAAATATAACCGAATATTGGAAATGCGATTCTTCCGATTATTCTAAATAAATCTATACTTAATACTACTCCTAGATGATCTATAAACATGGTAAGCATAGCTAATATTCTAAGCAATTCAATATTCAACATAATTGCCTTTTATCTCTCCTTTTCTCTTTGCCATACTTTTTAATCTAAGATCAAACGTAAGTAATTCAAGATCATATTTATTGGCAACATCCAAAGCAGCTTGATCAGGTTCAAGATTGCTTGGTATTACATACCCATTTTTTGCTATAATATCTAATGCTGTCCTAGCATAACTACCTTTCTTGCCCCTATTCCTTGCCATAGCTCTAATCTCTCTGTAAACAGAACCAGGTATTAGTATTTTATCTAAAATCTGTATTTTCTTCTTCACAGCTTCTATCATAAAACTAGTATCTACGACTTTCATAGTATTCTTTCAACAAGACTATTAGGATTGGGAATTTCGATACTATCTATATCTTGACCTGTAGTAATAAAATATATTGGAAAATCGTAATATCCGGCTGCCAGTATACTACCGCCTGCACTATCTAAATCCATCTTAGTATAGATTATACCGTCTATTTTAATAAATCTTCTATAATCTCTAAGTTGATTAAGAATAGAATTTCCTACAGAGCTTTCAACAACATATAATGTAACATCTGGTTTTACCTTATCTTGTATAGATTGTAATTCTTTAAGTAAATTCACCCGCATATCTTGTCTACCTGCTGTATCTATTAAAATCCAATCGTATTTATGTTTATCTATTAAACCACGATATATTGTATTTATTGGTCTATCAGATTGATCTATATAATAATCAATATTGTATTTAGATGCTAATTCTTTTAATTGTTCTCTAGCTGCTGCTCTAAACACATCTGCTCCGATTATCTTTACAATCTTGCCAGATTTCTTTAACATATAACCTATTTTAACAGCTGTAGTAGTTTTACCATAACCATTAGGGCCTATTAACATCATTATACCTTTATCTGGAATAGAAGCTGTACGTATATATTGTAAAAGTATTCTTTTTAATATCTCTCTAATCTCTTGTTTATAATCTTTACTAAATCTACTCTGTTCCAATTCTTTGATTAATTGCTTTTTTATATAACTTGCTAATTCAAATGGTACATCCGCATCTAATAAATCGTAAAACAATTGATTAGATATACGCTCTATTTCAGATTGATTTAATCTTATCTGTATTATACCTGCTATAGCTTCTTTAACTAAACCTATAGAATTATCTTTACCAATTAATCTATCAAAAGCTTTTTTTAACTTATCTAGCATCTCTGCCCATAGATTTTAACAATTTTACTATTTCCTCTTGAATAGTTTTTAATTCTTTTTCCATGTTTTCGTATTTTTGTTTTAGTTTTTCTCTTCTTTCTTTTAAATATTTCTCAGCTTGTTCTGGAGACATCTCTAATCTATGCGTATTATCTATTACAAGATACATACTATCTATTTTAAGATGTTCTGTTTTTACCATAATCAATTTATCTATGTTGAATATCATTTTAGAATTCGATTTTAAACCTTCTAATGTTAATAAAGCTCTGTCTATATCTGTAATTTCTTGACCTATAACTTGTAGATGTGCTCTAAGTTCATTCAATCGGTTGTTCAATAATGTTGCTTGTTCATTTAGATTCTGTTCCATCTGTCTTCACCTCTAATATTTTTATCTTAGATCTAGTTAATCTATTCTTTGATCCAAGTATACCGTAGAATTTATTAATAGCATGTGCTTCTGAATGCCCTTCAATTCTATGTTCATGAATTTTACCAAAATAGATTGCCTTTATAATGAATTTCTGCATGTTAGATTTAATACTATACAATATTTAAAAAGTTTATCATATTATAGATTTATGCCAGTCAATATAGAATTGTTTAACGAATATCTATATGCCTTAGTGCCTGAAGATAAAAGTCTTATGTACTTAGGAATTAGAGAGTATTTATCTAGAGGTGGGAAGAGATTTAGACCAATGTTAACATTTTTAACATATGGTAGTTTTACCGGTTATTATCATGACATACTATATCATGGAGCTATAATAGAATTATTCCATTCTTTTACATTGATACATGATGATATAGAAGATGGGTCAGAATTAAGAAGAGGAAAGCCTACATTGCATGTTCAATATGGAATTCCATTGGCCTTAAATACTGGAGATGCTTTATATACTCTGGTTCTTTCATTAATCAATAGATTAGATGATAAAAGATTGAGAATTGATTATATAGATACGTTTACCCAAGTAGTAGAAGGACAGGCAATGGACATATATTGGAGAGAAAAAGGTGAATTTCCAAATGAAGATCAATATTATCAGATGATAGCTAGAAAAACAGGTGCTTTGATTGGTCTAAGTATGCATATCGGTGCATATCTAGCTGGTAAAGACGATCCTAGTTATTTTCGCCTAGGTAGATTGATAGGAATGGCATTTCAAATACAAGATGATTTACTAAATCTAAAAGCTACAGAAGAATATGGAAAGAAATGGGCAGATGATATAACAGAAGGAAAGAGAACGCTTATGGTAGTACACGCTCTTAGTAATTTAGATGAAAAGCATAGAAATGAATTGATTAATATACTAAATTCTCATAGCTCAAATGATGATGATAAAAGAAGGGCAATAGAGCTTATTGAACAAGGTGGTGGTATAGAGTATACGGAAAATAGATTAGAAGAGTATTTTAATCAAATAGATCGAGAGATGCAAAGATTGTTTTCAAAAAGCAATGAATACGGTGAAGAGCTGTTCAATTTTATAGATAAGATGAAAAGGAGAAAAGCATGATAGAGACTTTTCTAGAAGAACTTAATTATATTTTAGACGGAGGATTTCGAGAAGGAGACAGCATATTTGTAAAAATCCCTTCTAACAATTATAACAGTCATATCGTATTTCCAATGATGGGCAAGGAAAGTTATAATGTTTTAATTACATTTAGAGAAAGCTGGTATACATTAGAGCAAAAACTAAGAAGATCTAGAGTACCTAATCGTCTTAATCTAATCATAGATGCATATTCAAAATCAAATAGAGTTGAATATGAAGATAATCGCGTAATATTTATAGACTCGCCAAGCTTACTAAATGATATATCTTATGAATACAATTCTGTAATATCAAAATTATCAATACCGGTATTTACTGTAATACTAACAGTTGATTCAGCATTAGAAAAAAACGAAGCTAATTCTCTATCAAAATTTTTAGAAGTAATGCAGACCAGAACTATACAAAGAGGTGTGTTTATGCTAGTAGGTACTTTAGATATGATGAAACATAAGAATTTTGAAATTGATGTAATAATTGATAAAGACATAGAAATATTGAAGAGTAAACAGATGATATCAGAGATATTTTTTAAAACAGAACCGATGTTTACAATACTATGATAGAACATATTTTAAAATTGTTTACAATGTTCGGAGATAAGATTAACGAAAATGATTTAAAAGAAAGATTAAGATAAATAAAACATGATCAAGGTATTGTTAGCTATATTGTTATTATTAGGATGTATTGGTGAACCACAGTCTAATAAGACTCCAATTACAGATAAGACAGATAAAGGAGGAATAGATATAGTAAAAGAAAGAGAAAAAGAAGAAGTAAGCTATATTCCTAAAGATAATAAAACAGATGTGCCTATAGATTGGGGAGATAGACCTGAAATTAGAGCTAAGAATTTGTTAAATTATACATTCTCGGATAGAGATCCTCTTTATATAACATTCTTTAATGTCGGTTATGGAGAGAAACAAGGTAGATTGGTATTATTAAGAAGAGGTGATTCAGATGTATACATATGGAGTGTACCAAATGAAAGTTATCCTAAAGCTTATAGTTATATAAAATCTTATAGTGATGATATAGAATATGTGATAATTCCTTCTGGTAAAAATCTAAATTTTGAGACATTAGATAGACTTAAGAAAGATTTTGAAATAGGAAAAACAATAGCTCCAAGAAACATCATGTATTATTACAACGGTAGTTTTGATATATATCTTGATAAAGGCGATGTTCTTGAAATAGCTAATTATAAAATAGAAGTATTACAAGCTGGTGAGGATTACTTAAAAAGCAATCCCGGAAACATGGGGCTAATATTGAAGATCAGTAAAGGTAATAACTGTATTATCATGTTATTAGACGTGGAAAACGGTGGTCTTCAAAGATTCAATATAGATCAAAGATATAAACATAATTGTAATTACTTTAGTTGGAATGCTTATGGTATTTACTTTGTGCCCGACTTATATATAAATTACATGGAATTCTTCAAACCTAAAAATATGATAGCTGATGGAAGTAGTTTCAAGAATTACGATCAAGGTACAAGGAAAGGAATATACGAGAGAATGAAAATATATAATGTAAACATTAGAAAGGTATGGGAGAATGAAACAACAACAATCATATTCGAATAGATTGGTCTTTTCTTTAGGAGGAAGTGTATTCTACGAGAAAGGTAAAGGTATAAACCATGAATTCATACAACTATTCTTGAATTTTATAAAAAGCTTACAAAACATAAAAGGGGCAATTGTAGTAGGTGGTGGTGGACTAGCTAGAGAGTTTATCGAAGAAGGAAGAAGATTAGGATTAACAGAATATGAAAATGATATGTTGGCAATATGGGAAACTAGAAAAAACGCAACCTTAATTTTATATTCATTGAAAGATCTATTAGTTTATCCTAAACTTTTATACAATGCAGAAGAGGCCTCTATAGCTATAAATCAATACGATTGGTTATGCAGTGGTGGTTTTTTCCCTGGTATTACTACTGATGCTGTAGCTGCTTTAATTGCCGAATCTATAAGAGCTAGTAAGATTATAAACATATCTAATACTGCTTATTTATACGATAAAAATCCTAATATACATCAAGATGCAAAATTGATTAAAACTACAACTATAGATGAATTTATTAAAATAGCAAATAATTTTGATGAGAGAAGAGCTGGAGAGAATTTCGTATTTGATATATTCGCTTTAAAGATAGCAAAGAGATCACGTATACCTATATATTTTACAAATGCAAATATAGAGAATATTGTGAAGATAATACAAGATCAAGATCATCAAGGTAGTATATTGTTACCATGAACGAATATAGATTGGCCAAGTCTTATTACAATTTATTTAAATCAACCGGCAATAAAATATATTTGGAAGGTGTAATAGAATTATTATCAGAACCAAAATCTATAAACGAGGCGTATCTATTGTATCGAGCTTATCTAGATCTTGAAGAATATGATTTGGCCAATCAAATTTACATGTCAATGCCACCAGAATATAGAGAATTCATATCTTCTATAGTAATAGAAGATGACGTTGAAAGATTAGATAATTTATATAGATTATTAGATAAAGGTATAGAGATATTGGATTATTATGTTATGTTAATCAATAATATTATAATACTAGGCAGAGATGATATGTTAGATAATGTAAAGGAAGCTGCTATGAAATACCTTAAAGATGAAGAGAGAGATTGGATGTCTATGTTTTTAGATATGATCTATGCGTTTAGAGATGAACATGATGGTAAAGTATTAGAATTGATAATCGATGAGAATTTAAATATACTAAGTGTAACTGAACATATATACGATAAATGGAATATGGTATTGATGTCTATAAATGCTTATAAAGCTGCCCAGACTTACAAGATATTTTTAGCTAAAAACAAAACTCTTTACCAGATGAGTTTAGAGTTATTATACGGATTAGGAAAAATAGATGGAAAATTATATCAAATGTTAATAGATGTCCAATTTTGATATATTTAGTATAATATACTTATCTATATTGGCCATATTGTCATATTACGATATAAAAAACAATAAGAATGTACCTGATTTTTTAGTATGGTTTATGTATGGCATAGGTATATACCAGGCCTTTATAACAGATTCATTAGTATATATTGTAATTTATACTCTATTAGCTTATTTACTATATAAATTAAATGTATTCGGAGATGCAGAGGTCTTAATATTACCTGTATTGGCAATTCATCTTAACATATATTTTATCGATGTTCTTATAATATCTTCTATATTGGCCATTTCAGTTAGTTATAGTATTTCCTATACAATTTTTGTGTTGATTGTAATGTTTTTAAATCCATTTTTTTCAATTCTATTGTCTTACCTAGGCATAATTCTATTCAAAGATAAATTATATGAAATTAAAAAAGTAGATTATAATCTAATAGGAGAGGTTACCATAGACGGAAAGCTTATAGATAAAGAATACGTTTATAATAATCTTGGTAAACAAGTAATTATTAAAAAGACTCTTCCTTTTCTTCCAATTCTACTTGTCGCCTTGGTCCTTGTGATTTATACAAAGATATCATTTCTGAAACTCTTGTTACCTCATATATAGACTTATCGTCTCTTATTCTAATTATTCTTGGAAATCTTAATGCAAGACCTCTATTTTTAAATACGTCTTTTGCACATGTATGTACTGGCGATAAGGTAATTTCATCATAGGTTACTTCTACTACAACATCTGGTTCCACCCATACATCCGGTTCAATGTTTGATACAATTCCTATACCTGGTCTATTAGTAGCTATTAATTTATTACTTAGCTCTATTAATTCTTCTTCTGATAATCCAGAAGATACCTTTGCTATAGTTTGATATTCATCATTATCTTCATCATATACACATATCAATAAAGAGCCAGGATAACCTTTTAATCTACCTTGACCATAAAAATAGCCTACTATTACAGCGTCTATAGTATCTTTACCATGTTTTAACTTCATCCAATTATGATTTCTCTGACCAGGAGTATACGGGGCATCTGGTTTTTTACCAATAATTCCTTCCATATGTTCAGCTATTGATCTTTGAAATATATCGTCTATCTCTTGTTTACTCGATGTGTATTTACCGTAACTAAGTTTAAGTCTACTAAAATTATTATTTACAAAATTTTCTAATATTGCCCTTCTATCTCGAAAAGGAAGATCTATCAATTTTTGCCCATCTAAATATAATATATCGAATAAATAAACATGAATTGGTATTATATCAATGTACTCATCAATGTTATACTTTCTCTTTCTCTTTATAATCTCTTGAAATGGCAATGGTTTTCCATCTAATATAGAAACGGCCTCACCTTCAACTATAAATTTACCTGGATATTTTTTTGAATCTTCGACAATTTCTGGTAGAAGATCAGTTATATCTTCTAATTTCCTTGAGAATATTTTTACATCATCTCCTTTGTGCAATTGTATTCTAAATCCATCGTATTTATATTCTACAAACAATTCTGGAGACTTTTCTAACATCTCTTGACTATCTTTTACTCTTTCAGCTAATGCAGGCTGTATAGGACGATAAAGATTGATATCAATATCAAGGTTATTAGACAGTATTCTATAAGTCGTTTCACCTATATCAGATGTCATATAGTATATTTTTCTTACACGTTCTTTATCAAGATTTTTAGCAGTAGCTAAACTATCTAATACTGTTGCAACACCTATGGCAACTCTAGTTTTATTTACAATTAATCTAGCTAAATACTTACCTTCTAAACTAGAAATTCTACCAAATAAAGATACTAATAAATCTGTTTTAACTTTTATTGAACTATCTCTAGCTATTTTATGTAAAATATTAAATACGTAATCTAAACTTAGATATCTGTTTTCATCTAATAATCTTAATTTTCTATTTTCAAGAACTTTATAAGTAAGATCTCCGATATCTCCAACTCGTCTTAACATATTTTCTAATTTAGTCTTATCTATACCAGAGACTTGAGATAAGGCATTTAAAATAGTATTCGACGATACCCCTAATTCTAATTTTACATAAGGTGGAGCTATTTGACCAATTATAAGATAACTTACTATTTTTGCTTCATTAGGAGATATATTAGAAAATAATTCTGATAATATGCTTATTATTCTAAGTCTTCCCCTATCTTCTGCTATTCTTTCCAATATCTTACATAGATCAATGAACAACATATGTTTTTTAAATAGTTATCTTTTTTATAATATTAGGTGAAATTTGATGTTACCCGGTGATACTAATACTCAAAAATACATTGTTATAGGAATAGCAGTAGTATCATTGTTATTAGCATTTACATTTAATAATCCAATAATATTAGTAATAACGGCATTGTCTACAATAATAGTAGCTATGATGCTTCTTTACGGTGATCAAACATTTCCATTCTTAGCTAAACTTAAAAATGTAGTAATTGTAATGAATCACACTAAACATGAAATCCCTCCAAGTATGGATGTTGTAATCAAACAAGTAGGTGACGAATACTATGCAAGTAGATTTTTTGGTCTAAAATTATACGAAGCTTTTTCTGATAACCCTGACGGAGTAATGACTTTGAAGAAACAATTTGAACAAGCTGTGATAAATTATAAAAAACCTTTCAAAATATCATACTTGATGTATTCTATAGATATCAGTGCAAAGAAGAAAGAATTAGAAACTAAGAGAAGTGAAATATCTTTAAGACTGCAAAAAGCTAGAGAATCTCCATCTCCGGATTTGTTAACTATAGAAAGACTAGAGAGAGAAAAGGCATATTGGAATCAACAGATACAAAGATTAGAACAGGGATTAAGACCTATGGACATAATAATATATTGTCAGGTTACTGTTAAAGGTAATAGTAAAGACGAAGTTATAGAAAAAAGTAAAGCAGATATGGATGAATTGAAAACTCAGATGCAAACAGCTTTAAGAGCAGAAGCTTATGAAATAAAAGGCCCAGATTTGTTAAAAGTACTTGAAATGGAATATATTATACCTACAAATACTGATGAAATGTATAAAGAGATAGGCAAAGTTAGTCCAAAACAACAAGGTGTATAACATGGGCGTATTGGGGGGAAATTTAAAGTTCAATGAAATAAATAATTCTGAAATAGCAGCTAGAGTGCCTTTACAATACCTACCTCAACCTCCTCCTGAATTATTGTTTAGTAATCCAACAGATGGAATATATTTAGGTGTAACGGAATTTTTAAATACTCCTGTATATTGGAATCCTAAGTATTTAACTAATCCTCATATAGTCATAGTAGGTATTAGTGGATCTGGTAAATCTTTTACAATTAAAACTTTCCTACTTCGGGCCAGTTATGTTTGGAATGCAAATGCAATAATAATAGATTGGGCAGGAGAATATAAAGATTGGGTAATGCAGACTAATGGTAAGGTATTATCTTTAGGTGGGGGGAATTATCTTAATATCATGGATTTAGGTGGAATGAAACCATATGCTAGAATACAGCAAATCGTTGAGACTTTAAATCTTCTAATAGGGATATCGGCAGAAGAAGAACAAAAGAGATTATTAGAATGGGCCTTAGAAACAGCTTATTCTAATGCCGGATTTAAATTAGATTCGAATGAACAATTTGATCCCCTTGGTAGACCTTTAGAACCGCCTACATTAAAAGACGTGGTAAAGCTTTTAGAAGAAAAGATAGAATTAGAATCTAATCCATATATAAAAAGAGAAATACAAACTCTTGTACATAAGTTAAAACAATTTACAAGACCTGGTGATGATTACTTTGCTAATAAAAGTACAGTATCATTAGATGAACTTATAACTTCAGGTTTAGTAGATTTAGATTTATCTACTTTACCTAATGAGACAATGCGTGCTTTAGGTGCTTTAACTGTATTACAATTCATAAAAGAAAAGATGAGAACAGAAGACTTTAGAAAAGTTAAAGGTGTTAGATTATTTGTGGTTATAGATGAAGCTTGGAAGATTAGTAAAGAGGAAAACAGTGATGTTGTCATGATTGTCAGAGAAGGAAGAAAGTATGGATTTAGTATGATAATAGCTAGTCAAAACCCAACAGATATAGCAGAGGCCATTTTTAGTAACAGCGGTACTGTGTTGATATTAAAGGTAAAATTTGAAAATTATTTAAATTATCTTCAAGGAAGTCTTAGATTTAGTGATTTTATTAGAGAAAAAATACAATCTTTTGGAGTAGGACAAGCTGCAATGTATCTCTCTTATTACATATCTGGAAACTTTTCAAATACTGTTTTAATAAAAAAGATAGAAGGAGAAGAGATAGTAAAAGATTACTTTATCATGTTAAATGTTATTGAAGGTGATACTATGGGAAGTGTATCAATGACTAGAGAACAATTTAGATCTAAACTTAAGATGATGGGAATGGATATGAAGGTAATTGAAAACATGAGCAATATGTTTGAGAAGAATAACAATAGATTAGATATAATAGAATTCGTAAGATTGATGTTATTAGAAGGAGTGGAGAGAAAAGATATTATAGAATTCTTAAAAGAATTAGGAGTTGAAGATCAAACTATAGCAAAGGCCATTCAAAGAGCTCAAATAAAAATTAAAGGTGGAGAGAGAATTATAGAGGTGAAACCATGAAAATAGATATTATATCGAAAGAACCTCTAGCACCTGGAAGTCAAGCTTATCGTATAAAAAAAGATTTTATTATAAACACTCTCGCCAATATAAAGAAGATGTTGAAAACATATCAAGGTAATGAATTGTATGTATCAAAACAAAACCTAGAAGACTATAAAAAAAGAAGAAAAGAGTTTGAGAAATCTCTAATGTGGGCATCTGTATTAGTAGCTTTAATCTGGTTTACAGGAATATTGTCTATATTAAACGGAGCTAATCTTAATCAAGCTATAAATTCTTTAATAAGTTTAATATTGATAACATTATTAGTACTATTCGCTGTAGTATATACAAGATATATTCCTGATATTCACTCTGAACCTGAAACTATAGGTGATGTTGATGGCAAAGAAAATAACGATAAAGGCCAAACTGAAAAGTCTGGATAGGATAAAATCTATATTAAAATCTATGACCGGATTTTACTATTTAGAAAGAGGAGATAGTATAGAAGTAGCTTATTTAGAACGTAAAGATGTAAACGGTAATCCTGAAAGTTATTACATATTACATTTTGGACAAGATAGTATAGAAATAAGTTATACTGAAGTCGGATATGAAGAAGCATTTAGAAGATGGGATGTTATAAAAAAGGCAATACCTATTATAAGTCAAGTTGCCAGCTATTACGATCTTGATATATCGGATATGATTAAGATAATTGACTATGCTATCAATGATATCTTTCAATCAGTACCTTCAAATGTTAAAGAAGAATTGATGAAAGTAGAACAACTTAGGACTCAGATAAATACTCTTGAAAAGAGATTGGCAAAATTAGAGATTGAAAAAGCTGAAATAGAAAGAAAATTGATAGAAACTAGTGAAGAATTAGAGAAAGCTATGTTAAAATTAAGAAAATACGAATCTATGAGTGATGATATGATTAGAGAAAAACTAATAGAATGGATAAAAGAGAATAATGGTTATATCAATACTATAGAATTTGCTAAGTATTACAATCTTCCTGAAAGTAGAGTAAACGATAATCTTGACTTTTTAGTAAAGGAAAAATACTTAAAGGTGATTGATTAGTGAGGTTTCAAATAGTTAAAAATTTTGTGGCCAAGTTGTTTAAAATACAGGTAATTAAACAATATACAGGTAAAGTTAGTAAAGAAGAATTTGAAAAGAGATATTTTACAAAAATCAAAGATAAAGACAATACAGGATTTATAATTAGTATAGTTTCAGTATTGTTTTTCTTAGGTTTATTGTTTTATGGGTTTTTACAATTGTTAAGTTTGCAAAATATAATCAACGTTGAACCTGTAATTTACGATCCTCCTGAGATATTAGAAGCTTTCTATGCACATTTCGGTACCTTAGGTAGCTCTGCTTTATTACCTGTTTTTAATATTGATAATGATAAAAACATTAGCTATGATGTACAAATTGTAGCTTCGGATCATCCTATTATCAAAGAATTTTATCTTCTCAAATCTGGAGGTGAACAATATGAAAATGCAATGTATGAATTAACGCAGTATATGGATTACAAATTTAGAATTATAGAACCAGAACAAATAGATAGCTTACCTAATGGTGCTTTTGTATTACATTTTGGACAGGTACTTGATAAAAAAGTATACGATGTTATTCAAAATTCTAATAAGAAACTTAACTTCATATTCATATCTTCTAGATTACCAGCTTTTTACAAACCAGATCCATTATCTTCGCCCATTTCTCATAATCTATTTGTTTTTCCATTAATTCAGAATAAAAAAAGTGAAAAAAACCCAATAATAGCTTATATATTAGGTAGTTCATCTTTTAGAGTAAACTATATGATACCAGATTCAGCAGTATTTGATTTTCTAAGCTATTTCTATGATGAAGGAAGATCGAAATTATATTTGTTTTATCCTGTAGATTTAAATGATGAAATACTTGAAAGTGTAGAAAAAGCATATGAAATATTGAAGCTACATTTAGAAAATGGGGCATGGATAAATGGAATATCAGGACCAAGATCAACTACTTCTATTAATCCAGGACATAGATTTTTAGTAATAAACTTAGATAAGATTAGACCTAATGTTTACATTCGATCAATTGATCCTTATAAACCATTTTTACTAGTTTCCAATATATATCCATTTAGTAGAGGTGCAGTATTGGCAAAAGATAGGTTCTTTTTACCAAAGACTGAACAAGCATTTGATGTTAGATATGAACCTTACGGTCTTAGAACTGAACGTAGAAATCTAGAATTGATTTTGTATAATGTTTCAAATTCAAAATTAGCTTCGTTTGCCGTTGGTAATATTGAACCAAAGATATCTACAGAATACAGAAGATCTCTTAATCTTGAAGAAGGTACTTATATGATAGAATTAAGGGAAACAACAGGCGTATTATTATCTAGAAGTATAGTAGTAGCTTCTAGTGTATATCCAAAAGCTCAGTATTTTGATAATAGACAAGGTAGATTTCTTAAAATATACTTCTATTCTTTTGACGGTAGTCCTGTTTACGTAGATAATGTTAAATTTAAATTACCTTGGGAAGAAAAAATTAGAGAAGAAAGATTTGTCGATAGTTCTGGCATAACTATAAATTTGGATCAACCTTTACCAGTAGGCAATTATACTATAACATTTAATATTAAGAATATTGAATATCAGGCAACATTTAGAGTATTACCTAGAACATCTATAGATAGACTAATATTAGGAAATCCTCTCGGTCTAGCTACTATTGTAATATCAGTATTAATCGTATTTGGATCTAATTTTCTTAAACCAAGACCACCGATAACATACAGTATAGATATTCCAGATGTTTTCCCACCTATAGATACTCAAGAGTATAGATTGGATGAAGATAAATTGAGAAAACTATT
Source organism: uncultured Microcaldota archaeon (assembly GCA_938083015.1). Taxonomy (GTDB): domain Archaea; phylum Micrarchaeota; class Micrarchaeia; order Anstonellales; family J096; genus JAADEL01. The sequence continues at coordinate 59,425 of CALKCX010000008.1, read as the reverse complement.
TGAATATGTAGAAAGTTATTATAAATGGAAATACGTACCTCTTACAGAAAAAGAGATATCTGAAGGTCTTAGCAGTATTGATATTAATCTTGAAACAGGAGTAATCGATTATAATTCTTTATCAGTAACATTAAATACCTATGTTCTTAGAGGGGTATTGAAAAAGTATCGAGATTATTATATACTTGCAGATTGGGAATCAAAAAGTGGATTAAATGTAGAACAATTGGTAATGTATAGAATATTAAGAGATACAGGTCTAGAATATGGAATACTGTATGAATTAGATTTACAAAAGGAAAGTGCAGTCAAATATATAAGCGAATATGGAGAAGGTATAGTATATCTATATGATAGCTCTAAAGTCAATAGTATATTTAAAAGTATTCTCGATGCCCTTAATCAATATGGAGAAGTAATAGTTATAACCAAAGATTATTTCGATCTAAAAGATCTTCAAAGTCAGCTTTATAGTAATAATCTTGGAATGATGATAATACAATATGTTAGAAATGATAAAGTACAGTTAATAACATTAGACGAATATTTGGAAAAGATTAAACTATTCTAAGTATTCTTATATAATTGTCCTGGATATATTATGGTGTTGTTTTGTATAATACTACCAGGCATTATCATACTATTTACTCCTAATTTTACATTATCTCCAATAACAGCACCAAATTTTCTAGTATTCATAGGTTGTATAGGAGCTTCATCAAATCTTAGATTAGCTATTACAGATCCAGCTCCAAAGTTTACATGTTTACCGATAACAGAATCACCAATATAATTTAAATGCTTTGCCTTAGTTCCCTGCATTAATATAGAATTTTTTACAGTTGTCCCTATACCTATGTCTACACTATCTTCTAAACTAGCTGGTCCTTTTATATATGAATACGGACCTATGGAAACGTTTTTACCTATGTATACAGGTCCTTCTATAGTAGAATTAATTATACGAGCACTTTTCTCTATTATGACCTTGCCCAATATGGTATTTTGACCTATTAATTCACCTTCATTTCTCTCAGGTTCTAATTCGCTTATGATATACCTTGCAGCTTCAAGTAATTCCCAAGGATATGCAAGATCCATCCATACCTCATCTTCTATTATTAGGGCGTTTTTACCTATAAGAGTATCTGTAATCTCATATTCACCTCTTGGAGAAATATCTATTTTAGAGATTTCATTAAATATACTTCTATTGAAATGATATATACCTATGTTTACTAAATTCGTCTTTGGATTAGAAGGTTTTTCCACAATTTCAGATATTTTATTTTTTTCAAGTACAACAACACCGTATTTTTCAGGATTATTTACTCTTTTTATACACACAGTATTAGGCTTAGATTTCTGCATCTTTTCATATATTTTAGGATCAAGAACATGATCAGATGAAATTACGAAAAAACTATTACCTTTGATATATTGTTTGACAGAATAAATAGCTCCTGCAGTACCTGGCATATCTTCAAGTTGTTCTACAAAAGTTACCCCTTCTGTTTTAACATAATCTTTAATTCTTTCATCTCTATAAACCACGTATATATTATGGCCTTTCCAACTTTCTAAAGCTCTATCTATTATTGTTTTTCCAGCTATTGTTAATACGGGCTTTAATTCAAATGGTCTCATTCTCTTTGAAAATCCACCAGCAAGTACAACAACTTCCATAATTTATCTAACTACATCTTTTTTAAATTTATCAACAACTCTATTCTTTGTTGCGTATCTTCTAGATCTTCATCCAGTATTTTTATAAATTCTTCATAACTATAATCGTATTTCCAATCCTTCTTCAATTCAACATCTATGTCTATTAATTTAAAATCTAAGCTTTCAGCATCTTTAGTTATTATAGATCTTTCCAAACTTATATAGGGATTATCAACAATACTTCCCAATGACACAGGCCTATCCGTTTTCAATACTATTTTAATAAATTTATTCTTATATTGATCTATCAATTTAGATATGTCTTCTTGTATTTGCTCTTGAGTTTTACCAACTTCATCCATTTCAAAATAATAACCTGAAGTTTGATCAGGTATTGGTATAGATTGAATCTCTTGTCTATTAGTATCAAGAATATGTACATATTTTATACTTGTTAAATCCTCTTTATCAAATGTTGTAATAGAAGTAGACCCTGGAATTAACAAATTTCTTTTAATAGAATATTTATGAATGTGACCATTTATTACCAATTGAAAACCTAGATTTAATAAATAATTAGAACTTATTGCAAATTCAGTTTGTAAAAAATCAGCTAAATCTTGATGTATAACCAATATATTATATTTTGATTTATCTAATCTAGTTTTAGCTAATTCTAATTTCTCTTTTATTAGTCTATCATCATAATCTATACCAACGATATTTACAATATCATTACTATACTGTCTTAATCTCTCGTTATCAAGTTTAGATAAAAACTGATTTTGTTCTCCTTTTAATTTAGAATATTTATCAAGAGCAGGTTCAAGATTACTTCTCATAATATCGTGATTACCTAAAATATAGAATAATTTTAGATTATAAGCTCTAATAGGTTCTAAAAAAGTAGTTAACATATTAACATCTACGACATTCCTATCGAAAATATCTCCAGCGTGTATAATTAAATCGCAGTCCTTTAGAATTTCTATAGCTTTTTTATAATTTCTCTTTATCTCATCTTTAAAGCTATCTCTAGTTAATCCTATATGAGTATCTGACAGAATACCTATTTTCATACATAATGTAATATTGATAATAATTTAAATGTTTTTCCATATATTAACATGCTGAGGTGTTAATTATGGAAGTATCCGATGAAGTAAAAAAACAGATAATAGAAAGTCTAAAAGAATTAGTAAACTCTGGAGGTAAAGTAAAAGTAGGAGTAAATGAAGTAACAAAAGCATTGCAGAGAGGTACAGCTAAATTAATATTGGTAGCTAAAGATGTAAATCCACCTGAATTAGTAGCTCATCTACCAAAGATGGCCAAGGAGAAAAAAATAGCTTTGGTATATGTTGATAGTAAAGATCAACTTGGAAATGCAGCTGGTAAAACTGTAAGTGCATCATCAGTCGCTATAATCGATTTTGGAAATGCTAAGTCTAAATTTGAAGAGTTAATGGCAAAGTTACCTAAGGTGGAATAATATGGGAGATACTGAAGGTGGTGCATATTTAGCTGAGATTGTAGAAATTAAAGGTAGAAGTGGAGTATATGGAGAGATACATCAATGCTTAGTTAACATACTAGAAGGACCTGATCAAGGAAGAACTATATTGAGAAATATCAAAGGACCAGTATTTAAAGGTATGAAAATAGTATTAAGAGAGACTGAGAGAGAAGCTAAGGAAATAGGGTGAAATTTATGAAATGTACGTTTTGTGGTGATGAAGTAAAAATACATAAAGCTATAATATACTATCAATCAAATGGTAAATCTTATGTATTTTGTTCATCTAAATGCAGAAGATCTATGTTGATATTAAATAGAGATCCTAAAAAAGTAAAATGGGTGAATAAGAATGGATAGAACTCTTGTTTTAATAAAACCCGATGCAATTCAAAGAGGACTTATAGGTCGTATTATATCTAGATTAGAAGATAAAGGATTAAAGATAGTGGCAATGAAAATGATTAAAATCGATCAAGCATTGGCAAAAAAACATTATGAAGCACATGTTAACAAACCATTCTATCCTGATTTAGAAAAGTTTATAACATCTGGACCAGTAATAGCTATGGTAGTAGAAGGTAAAGAAGTAGTAGATGTTGTTAGAAATCTGGTTGGTGCAACTAATTCAAGAAAAGCTCAACCTGGTACTATAAGAGGAGATTTATCTAATAGTTTTTCAAGAAATCTAATTCATGCTAGCGATAGTCAAGAGGCAGCAATTCGAGAGATAACTCTATTCTTTAATCCTTCTGAAATAATCGCCTGGGAAAGGGATAGATTTTATTATTACGCTCCTGATGAATAAACACTTCTTTTAGTTATTTCTCCAATTAGGTTTTTTTCATAGAGATCTATACTAAGATTATTACCGAATAACCAGCTTAGTTTTACATAGGCAACTTCTGGTAACATATCTGTCATATTGCCTCTTACACCAGCTTCTATAAGATCTCTACCAGTTCGATATACATACATATTAACTCTTCCTTCTATAGTTTGAGATGTCATAACGAATACTTTATCTTTGTTTATGTATTTAATTAAATTTGGATCTATATGGCCTAGACCTGTTCCTATGATAACAATTCCTAAATATCTTCGAGAGAATTCTTCTATAATCCAACCTTCCATTCCAGGATAGAAATATAACATTGCTACTTTTTCACTAAATTTTCCTTTAAATTCTCCCAATTCTCCAGTCTTTTTATAATCTTCAAATATTTCTAATCTATCTTCTAATACATAATACCGACCTATTTTACCAGAACCAATTGCCTTAAAAGCATCTCTTCTAGAGGTATGCGATTTTCTAGTTCTAACTGCCCTAAATACTCCAATTGAAGTATCTTGAATGGTATCGTGCATTACAATAATACTCTCACCTATATCACTATTAGCTATTTTAAATGAAGATTTTATATTAATATATTGATCACTACTTGGTCTATCACTAGATCTTTGAGATCCTACAAATACTACAGGATGATTTAAGTTAGATATAGAAAAGCCTATAGCAGATGAAGTATATGTCAATGTATCTGTTCCATGTAAAACTATTACCTTTTGCCCATCTTTTAATTCTTCATAAACCATATTAGCTATCTTCTCCCAATCTCTTGGACCAATACCTTCACTAAATTTTATCTCATCTAGAAATCTTTTTCGACTTGATATAGGTATTATTTCAGATAGATCATAAGAAGGATAAACTGCACCAGTAGAATAATCTACTTTAGACATTATAGTACCACCTGTCATTATTACAGTATATTCACCATTCTCTTGAACTATCTCTGGTTTTTTCTCTTCTATTTCCTGTTCATTAATTATATCAATTTCAGATATATCTAATATGATATTATAACCGTTTTTTAATTTTAATTCTACTAAATCTGAATATTGATTTATTAATAGAGCGTCGATCTCTCGACCTCTCCATTTTACTTTTACGAATTTCATAGTATTCTATTTACATAATCCCAATTAACTAATTTCCACCAATTTTCAACGTAACTATTTCTATCGTTTTGATATTGAAGATAATATGCGTGTTCCCATACATCTAATGCCAGTATTACTTTACTATTTGCTATATGCATTAAATTGTGTTTTTCTATAGTAAATATGTGTAAATTGCCATTATACAATATTGCTATACTCCAACCAGAACCTTCAGTAGTCTTTGCAGCTTCACTAAACTCTTTTTTAAAAGTCTGAAAATTCATATAATCTCTTTCTATAATCTCTAATATCTTACCTAAAGGAAGATTGTTCTCTCTAGGTGGTCTCATGATATTCCAAAACAACGAATGTAACTCATGACCGTTTAGATGAAAAGATAGGTCTCTTAAAGTTGCTCTAACATCTATTTCAATTTCACCTTTTCGATATTTTATCAATTTATCCATAGCTCGATTTGCACCATCGACATAGCTTTGATGATGTTTCTTATGATGCAATTCCATTATCTTAGAGCTTATAACAGGTTCTAATGCATCGTAAGCGTATGGTAATTTAGGTAATTCCAAATACATAATTGTTAATATACATTTCTATTTAAAAACATATGTACTTAATTTTAACTATGGATTTAGAGACTTTAAAAACAAGATTGGAAAATGATAAAATCGAAAATATTGTATTACAGTTCTATAATATACTTGGTGAAACTAAAGAAGTGTATATAAATGTAAATAGATTAAATCAAGAGTTAATAGATGTAGGATATTCTAATAGAGATTTACAGATGATGTTCGGTGAACAAGTATACTTAAAACCTATTTTGAATACATACACGATTATACCATGGTATATCTTTTCAGCAAGATTTATATCTAGAATAACTGTTTTAGATGGCGAATACTATGAAGCAGATATGTTAACAGGATTAGAAAAAGTAATCAATTCTCTAAAAAGCTATGGTATAGATGTATTAATACAACCTTCTATTGAATATTATGTAATAGAAAATACCAGTATAGATAGAATTGCCAAAGATAAAGGACCTGTAATAAACATAGATACCAGAGAAGGAAGATGGAATAATAGAGTTATGTCTCAAAATGAGAATCTATTTTCTTCTTATCCTGCAGATGCTTACAATAATATAAGAAAACAATTAGTTGATAATCTTAAAATGTTCAATCATGATGTAGAAGCTCATTATCATTCTAGTTCAATATCACAGCACAAAATTGTATTAGATTATTCTGATCCTATTAATGCTGCTATTACTATAGCTGACATGAAGTATATTTCAGGAGCTATGAGTTCTATATTGAATATAAACATAAGCTATATGCCATATCTATTTCCTTATCAAAAGGGCAATTCATTAGAGATTAGAATTAGCGGTAATTTTCAAGATAAAAAAGAGAATTTCGTTGCCGGTATACTAGATCATATTCCTAGTCTTATGATATTTACTAATCCGGATGTGAATTCATATAGAAGATTGATGAATGAGAACTTTTACATATGTTATTCTAAGAATAAAACTGTTGGTGCTGCAATAGAGATAGATCAAGGAGGAATTACATTGTTATTTCCTGATAGCTCTGCCCATCCTTTTCTATCTTTAACAGCAATTCTTGCAGCTGGATATGATGGGATAAAAAAGGGCATTAGTTTAGAATATGAAGTGCCGACATCTCCGAAATTGATGACTATTAAAGATCTTAAAGAGAAGAAGATAGAAAAATTCCCAAACTCTTTAGGAGCAGTATTAGAAAATTTCCAATCTGATAAATCTTATCTAAAAGATTTTATAGATTCAACTACAATTGCCGAATATTTAAACATAAAACAACAGGAATTAAAAGAATACTCGTTTTACAATTCATCTATAGAGTATGAACAATCATTATAAAGATTTTTAATCTTAACTTAACATAATAGAATTGGCGGCCATAGTCTAGTGGTAGGATGTCAGCCTTCCAAGCTGAAGACCCGGGTTCGAATCCCGGTGGCCGCATACATTTTAAAATACATATGCTATTATCTATTTATGGAACTTGTGGCACAGGGAAAGAAAGCTTATGTTGATTTATCGAAAGCATCATTTGAGTTTGGTTCAACTGAATTCTTAAATTATCATTTTAGAAATCTTGTAAGTTTTGTCCAAGATCATGATGTAGAACAGATAATATACGAAGAAGAGATAACTTATGTATTATCAAAAGAAAGTACTCAAATACTTGTAGAATATGCAAGGACATTAGCTGAAATAGAGGCGATATATCTAAAAAAAGAGATATACGGTGATCCGAGAGACCCTATGTATACTAGAAGAACTGAAGTTGTAAAAAGATTTTTAACTACATCTTATACTAATCCGGTAGATGCTGTAAGATTCTTAGAAAATTATAGAGAACCTTTACCAGATAGAGCAGGTCTAATGAAAAGTTATGAAGTATTCATGAATACACTACAATATATGATAAATAAATTGAAAAACACTAAATTTTATAATCTTGTTCTAGCAAGAGGAGGAGTAAAAGAAGCATTCTTAAATTTAGTCAATTTATCAACATTAAATTACATAGATTTAGTAATGTTAGATGTACCATCAGATGCCGTTAAGATAACTAGAAAAGAAGGAAGATATAATTTGCCATATGGAGTAGAAGTACAAATCTATGAAATTCCTGAAAAAGATATTTACATATATGACATTCGACAACCTGAACTTGAAAAGCTAAATCCTGATCTTAGAATTCTTTTAAGAGAATTGATAATTAATCAGCTTAAAGAGAATTTCATAAATCAAGATTATAATGTGTTGTATAATTATAAGATAAATGAATATAAACAATTCTTTCTTGAAGCTGCATTGATAAGGAATATTCCAATAACACCTAGACAGGCATTACTAATGGCGAGAGATACAGCATCTTGGGTAATAGGTTTTGGTGCACCTATAGAGAATATAGCATTAGATAGAGATAATGTTACAGATATATATATAGATAGTGAAAATGCCCCTATATATTTAGATCATAGAGAGTTCGGTATAACTCATACTTTATATAGATATAATCGTGAACAATTAGAGAGAGCATTTAAGAATATGGTATTATCTGAGAAAGGTAAGAAATTCGATTCTAATTCACCAGTAGTAGACGTAGTAAGTGCAAGGGCATCTATGAGATGTCACTTACAAAGACCACCAGCTACATTTGGAGAATTACAAGGAGCTTTAAGATTGATGTCAGAAGAACCTTTCACATATGCACAGTATCTTTATTATCAATCTATGACACCTATGTTTGCAGGTTATGATGATGTTCTAGTAACCTATGGATCTTCAGAGGCCGTATTAGGAGTAAAAGGAGTTGGTAAGACCTCGTTTACTGCTGCTAAGATAGCTGCTATAGGTACTAGAAGAAGAATAATACCTGTACAAGATATATGGGAAATTCCAGTTAGGGCCTATAGAAAAAGGGGATTCCATATAGGTGCTGCTAAGATAGCTTCATTAGATATGGAACATCTAAATAGAGATTTAGCAGAGTTAGATTTAGTAGCTATGGCAAATGCATTACTAAGAATGGGAGATGCTGCTTTGATAATCAATGAAGTAAGATCTAAATCAAATGTACAAGGTATAATTAATTTGCTTAATACACAACCAGGAGTTTTCTTATTGTATAATCTACATGCAGAGAGTCTTGCTGATGTAAGAGATAGATTGGAATTAGTATTCGGTATACCTTCAAGTTCTATGTTAGCTACAGATAGGTATACATTTCTAAAGAAGATTAAATACACAAGAAAAGGTAGGACTTATAGATTAGTAGGATTTGAATATGAAAGTAATAGAAAAGATAAGAAGTTTGAAAAAATATTTGAATTAGAAAGAGGAAATAGTATAAATGATACTATATTAAAAGCTTTGTTTATAAAAAATCCTGAAGCTAATAAGAAAGACTGGGATAAATTAGATATATCGAAGATGTATAAAGAATTAGATTTAGAATTTATTCCACCTATAATTCAAAAAAGAGCAGAAGATAACGGTCTTAAACCAGAAGATTTAATAATGCAGGCATTCTATAAAGGATATGTGATATATAAGGTATATCAGGCCGCAAAGATTACCGATAATAAAGAATTGATGAAATTAGATTTCTATTTAAAAACTAATAATTTTGCAAATAAAATAATATACGATATGGAACAGGAATTCGGAGAAGTGGATTTTGGAGAAGCACAGAAAATATTCGATGCCGCATTTCCTTCTATGGTAGAGCTAGAATTAAAATTATTAAAACAACAATCAGCATAATTTTTAAAACATTCTAAATAATATTAAATATGAGAATTAGTACGCCTCCTCAATGGCAATTAAAACCTATACCACAATATCAATTTGAAAGAAAAAAGAGAGAAGGAGAGATAACACCTATACCGGATGGTAAAAATAGTATGAATGAATTAAGATACGCAATGCATTTATCTAGAATTAAACCAGAAGAAATACTTGAAAGATTTAGATCTTATGAAACTAGAAATGGAAAAATAGTTATATTGTATGAAAAGCATCCTATGGTGATAAGTGTATTAGTACCTTATGATATAAAGACAGAACAATTAAAGAAACTTCTCTATCGAGTTTCAATTGCCAATTATGAAACCGAGATATTAGATTATTATCAGACAGTCAAAGAAGCTTTTTTAAATGTGACAAATGGCTACCCTATTCAAATAAACCCTTTTACTATCTGGTTAAGCTCTAAATACCAAGGTTCGATAAATATAGGTCACGAAGGAGAAATAATAAGAATTATGGGGTGGTTTTATTATTTTGATAATTTTCCAACTATAATAGGAATAGATAGGAAAAATTCTAAAGTCTACGCAAAAATAGGTGAAGATATTTGGGAAATGAGCTTGGTCTAATTCTATTACTGGTTTTTATATTGACGATAGTATTAATAGCAATTTTATTCATATCAACAGAAGTATATGAAAAGGTATATTTAAATAACAATTATAGAATTATAGACGGAGATACTGTTGAAATAAATGGTGTTGTTTACAGAGATATGATTATCGATGCACCTGAGATAGGTAAAAATCAAAAAGATAGATGGGTAAAAGAATTCGATTTAAATAAAAGCTGTATGGAAACCTATGCTAGATTAGCTATGGATTTTGTTGAAAAAAATATAAAATACGTAAAGACCAATGGTAAAAAAGATAAATACAATAGAACATTAGCTATATTTATGACAGAAACTCAAGTCTTAGGATTGATTATGGTAGAGCAAGGACTTGCATTCTGTTATTATAGATCTTCAAGAGATTCCTATACAGGACAATGTTTAGAATTAGAACAAAAAGCTAGATCAAACAGAATCGGAATTTGGAATTGTCAACTTTCGTAAAGTCTCTAAGGATAGCATCATACACTTCTTCCTAGATGGATTTTCAGATAGATCTATACCAACTAATACGTACATATCTTCTTCTTCAATATCTTGAATTTGCATAATACTCTTACCTTCAATATATTGTAATAATAAATCGGTTGAGACTATGCTAATAACACACCCTTGTCCTTCAAAAGATATTTTATCAATTCTATCCCCGTCTAACTTGATATATATCTTAATTTTATCACCACAGCTTCCATTTTCTCCTTCTAATACAAGATCATAATCTTGAAGTTTGCCCATTTTAAGTGGATTTTTATATATAGCTATAATATCGTCTCTATACAGGTTCATCATTTAAATATCTTAACTATTTGTTTTAAAGTCTTTACTAATTTTTCTAATTGATATATGTTATTATAAATATAAAAACTAGCTCTTACAGTAGGTCCGATATTTAAGTATTCGTGTAAAGGCTGAGCACAATGATACCCAGATCTAACGCATATGTTATAATTATCTAACATCTCTGCAACATCATGTGCATGTATATTTTTAAAATAAAACGAAAATATAGGTATATCTTGATCTGTATTTATAGGTCTAATATCGTATTCTTCAAATAGAGATGTAGATTTTCTTATAATCTCTTGATCTAATCTATGTAATACGTCTAGTTTTGATTCTAAATAAGATAATGCTACTGTAAATGCATATGCTTCAGCTATAGGCGGTGTTCCTGCTTCATACCTTTCAATATTATCCAATAGTCTATACATACTATCGGTAACATTACTAACAATTCCCCCACCTAATAACAAAGGTTCATATCTATAGGGATCTTTGATATACAATACGCCTAATCCAGTAGGACCAAGCATCTTATGAGAAGAAAAGGCATACATATCAACATCCATTTTTTTCATATCTGGTTTGTAATGTGGAACATACTGGGCCCCATCTACTATTATTGTAGCTTTTATATTGTTTTCTCTTACTAATTTAACATCGTATATTTTACCAGTAACATTACTAGCATGAGTAATAGCTATAGTATCTGCTTTTATATCTTCTATGTTTTCACACAATTTATAACCTTTAGCGTATCTATATATGGGCAATAACATACTGTGATGTTCATAATAAGAAGTATGAATAAATCGATCTCTAAGATTATATATAGCTATATTCAAGGCCTCTGTAGCATTCTTTACAAATACTATTTGATCTGGATCAGCATGTATGTATTGAGCTACCCTCTCTCTGGCCTTTTCATATACTTCAGTAGCTATTTCACTTAATCTATAAACTCCGCGATGTATATTCGAATTATAATTATAGTAAAATTCTTCTAAAGCTTCTATTACCTGTTTTGGTTTTTGAGTAGTTGCCGCATTATCTAAATAGATTAAATCCGGGTATTTATAAAATATGGGGAAATCAGAAATGATCGTATCCATAGGTTTCAACTTCTTCTATCAATTCTGGACCCGAAGTTTTTACAATTCTACCATTCTTCATTATATGCACTCTTTTAGGTATTATGTATTTAAGTATTCTATTATAATGAGTTATAATCAATATCTTAGGTTTATGCAAATTATAATAGATATTTATAGCTTCTGTAATACGTCTTAAAGAATCTATATCTAATCCTGAATCGATTTCATCCAATATTAATATTCTGGGCCTAAACATAAGAAGCTGCAATGTCTCACTTTTCTTCTTCTCTCCTCCAGATAGATCTTTATTTACTTCTCTATCAACAAACTCTCTATTTATTCCTAAAACAGATAACCATTTATCTAATTCTTCATTGAATTCTTTAATCTTACTAAGATCTCTTTCTTGGTACCCCATACGTCTATAATATATTTTTTTAAGTAACTGTCTTAAAGATATACCTTCAAGATATGGAGGGGATTGAAAAGATAAAAATATTCCAAATTTATTAACTCTCTCATTCATCTTGTATTCTAATATGTTTTCTCCATTAATTATTATTTGACCTTCTACTTGATAAATTGGATCGCCGATTATAGCTTTACTCAATGTACTTTTTCCAGACCCATTTGGGCCCATGATTACATCAATATCTTCTATAGACATATTAAGTCCATCCAATATTGTCTTTTGATCAACTGTGACTTTAACATTTTGTATTATCATGTCAATATACTTTTAATCTATTTTTAAAAAACTATCTTATAATTTATCTATGCATAAAGTTATAATCTTAGCAGGAGGCAAAGGTACAAGATTAAGACCTTATACAGAGAATCTACCTAAACCATTGGTAAGATTGGGAAGTAAAACATTAATTGAATATGTGCTAGGAAATGTTAAAAGAGCAGGTTTAGATAAAGTAATTATAGCTATAGGTCATCTTGGTCATATGATAGAAGATTATTTAGGATCAGAATGGAACGGGATAAAAATAGAATATTATAGAGAAAAAGAGCTAGAAGGAACAGCTGGATGTTTATTAAAAATGAAAAATGTATTAGAAGAGAATTTCATAGTATTAATGGGGGATCATATTACTACGATAGACGTTATGGATATGTATAATAAACATATTAAGAGTAATGTAATAGCTACTATTGCTTTAAAACCTTATAATGTAATCATAGAATACGGAGTAGCAAAGGTAGAACAAGAATTCATAGTTGGATTTGATGAAAAACCTACATACCAATATTATATAAACACCGGCATTTATGTATTAAACAAAGAGATATTCAATTATATAAAAATAGGAGATGATTTTGCAAAAGATGTTTTTCCAAAATTACTAAAAGATGGTAAAAAAATAGGTCATTATGTATCTGATGAATATTGGACTGATATTGGACGAGTAAAAGATTATGAATTTTATAGAGATCAACTAAGTATAATGGAAGTATATTCTAAATTATTCAAATGATATACATAGATTCTATGCATGGCAAATTAGCTAGAATTTTAAGAGTATTTGGAGTTAGCTGCATATATTTAAATCCAAGTTTAGACGATAATCAGATATTGAAAATGCTAAACAAAGATGATATTTTAATAACTTCTGATCGTGAGCTTAGTATTAGATGGTCAAATTCAATATATGTTGAAGAAAAAGATCTAAGAAAGATTATTGAAAAATTAGTTAGTTTAGGAATAAAATTAGATATAGACAACCCATATTGTTATCTATGTAATGTAAAATTAGATAAAATATCGAATAAATATTATTGTCCTAAATGTCATAGATACTATTGGAGAGGTAAACAATGGGACAATCTAAAAAAATATCTACCTAAATCTTTTAATACCTAGATATTCTAAATTCTCTTTTACAACTTTCTCATACCTTTCTGGTTTATTGTTTAAATCAATCTTTCCCTGTCTATATTTATCTATATCAATAAATTCATCTAAGAACATATGGTATTGTTCGTCTTGTCCGTAAAATATCTTTTCATATTCTGTCTTAATTTTGTTGAAAATATCTCTATCACCATCTATTACATAAGATTTACCATTGTGATATACCTCGCTAACAGCTTTTACTCCTATTGCATTACCAGTCATGAACATCATAACATCGTCAAGTTCATCCGGTCTAAACGAATCGTATTTTACATCAACCCCTAATTGTTTAGCTATTGCAATTACAAATCTCAAAGTTATACCTGGAAGAGAATTTTGTCTATCCGTATATAATGTATTGTCTTTTATAAACACAATATTCTCTCCTGATCCTTCTATTATTTTACCATTTCTATCTAGAAAGACTACTTCATCAAAACCTTTAGGCATAGTCCTTAAAGCGTATTTAGATAATTGATAATTACTAACGACTTTTAATCTAGCAAATGGTAATTCTCTTGTTATATTAGATGTGATCACCTTTAGACCGTCTTTTTCAATATATTCTCCCATAGGCATTAGGTAATGCATTAACTTATATTCTTCTCTGGCTCTAAGACTAACAGAATTATTATCCATGTAAAGTAATGGTCTTACGTATACTCTCTTACTATTTATGTTATTCATTAAATATAGATAAAATACTGTATTAATTGCCTTAATAGTATCTATTTTGTAATCATAATTTAACACTTCTGCACCATATTGCATTCTCTCATAATTCAATTCAGGATGAAATAAAGACACCCTATCTTTGATTACTAAACTCATACCTTCAAATAGTCCGTCAGAATAATTTAACGTATGTGAAAATACAGATATTGATAGATGTCTTTCAAATCTACCTATATCTGGAGAGAAGATCATTTTAGTTCTTTTAATTCATAGCTAAGTTTTCCGCCTTTACTTATTAGAACTTCGAGATAGTTATATTCGTCTTTATCACCAACTGATCTTATAGAAGATATTATAAGATCTTCTAATTTAGATATCGGCATCTTGTAATCGTATTTAGGGGCGATTTGACCTTCAATTTCCTTCTTCTTTCCCCCAATGACTACTGCATAATAACCAGTATAAGCACCAGAAGGATCTATTTCGTATAATACTGGTGAATCATCTTGATAACCAGCTACAAGAATAGATATACCAAATGGTCTTACTCCGCCATATTGTGTATAGCTTTGGAATAGATTAGAAAGTTGTTTTACCATATATATAGGTGAAGAATCTTCATTAAACATATTTCTATAGCTTATTGATAGATCTTTTACATAATCTAATACTCTCTTTGTATCTGCTACTAGTCCTGCTGTCGCTAAAAACAATCTATCATTTATTACCTCTATTTTACGTATAGTATCTTTAACAACTAAATTGTTTTCTATTTTCTTAGCAGCTACTATTACAATACCTTGTTTACAAACTGCACCTACACTAGGTGAGCCTCTTCTAACAGCTTCTCTTGCATATTCAACTTGAAATAATCTACCGTCTGGACTAAAAACTGTAATTGCCCTATCATAAGCTTGTTGTGGAGTATTAGGATACATGATAATCTAATAGATAGAATGATTTTTAAATCTTTATATAAATTTTTAATTATGCTTCTAATATTAATAACGCTAATATTATCATATGGATTAGGGGGAAGTATAAGAGATTATCTTCTTCCAAATGAACAGAATACTAGTATAAAAGATCTAATAAAACAAGTCGATGGAAAACAATGCAGAATATGGTATATTAACAATATACCTTCTCTTTTACAGTGTGGTAATGAAGTAATTACGGATAATAAAACTATTAGTAATATAATAACCAAGATGGCACAAGATGAATTTAATAGTCTTAAAGATAAAAGAACTGAATTGATAAATCGAATATTGATTTATAACATATCTAGATACGATGAAACTAATCCAAAATACAAATATCTAGGCAAAGTAGAAGAATTTGCATGTAGATTAGCTCTTGGAGATGGACTTATCCCTAAAGTCGGATTATGTCAGAATGATTATTATCATTGCCTTACCTATTATATATGTAGACCAAATGCATTAGATTGTGATGCAAGACTGTTTAATGAAGTAAAACCACAGGTAATCGACTTTATGAATGCAAGTTATAATATCGACCCAATAATAGAAAGACTTATTAAAAAACTATCAGATAATATCGATCTAGCAAGATATAGAGAAGAGCTAAACAGTATAAAATCCGATATAAGATTATTGATAAACCTTTCAGATAGAATGATGAATACTAGATTTAGAATTGCTACTAGTAGAACTTGTTCAGACTGTTATAACATATGTTTCCCTATAATTCATAATACTTCTGAGCTTTATCAAGCTTTAAATAAGACCAAAGATATGGAACCCGATTTATTATTGAATATGAATAATATAATTGAAAGTATACAATTAAACACACCTGTAAGATTAGAAATATATGAAACGAATCTTAAGATAAAAGACGTTTTTCCTCGCTATAGATTATTAATGGAGAAAGTTGATGATGTTACAAATAAATACAATAAGGTAATTGCCAATATAGTATTTTCAAATCTAACTAAATACTATCAAGATTATAGAGAAACTATTAATCTATTAAAAAATAAGATGGATAATAGAAATGTTACCGATTTTGATTATTATCTTGATAAGGCCAAATTCTATGAAAAGAGACTATTAGATAATATCGAACATGCTAATAAATTATTATTAGAATTAAAAGAAATGGAAGATATGCTAAAAGGCAAGTATTTTGTCTATATTACTATTAACCCCAACGATGAAGATATATCGAGAAGGTATTATGATACTATAAAATTATATACGCCTCCTATTTTAGGCGATAATTTAGATATTATAATAAATAAAACGATAGATTTGACTGATCTTATAAATAATAGATATAAAAAAGACGATGTTGAACCAAGGTATTTTGTAAACATATACTGGGTATACTTAAACATATCAAGATATGTAAATCTTAGTCCAGATTTGTTAAGAGTAGTACTTTCTATATCTACAGCATTGCTATTATCATCTTTAATATTCATTCTTATATACATAATAAAAACGGTATTGACCGAAGCAAAGCTATTAAGATACGTGTTTTCTCTATACATAATATTAGTCCTAGCAAATCTAATTTACGCTTACTATTCTCTAATTCCAACTAATATTAACATATACAAGATGTACAATGAGATCAAATCTATGAATGGATCTATAATTATTGAAGAAGAAAGATTAAAGGATTGTGTAAAAAACATGAGCTATTTTATTAAACACAACGACAAATGTACTTCTAGAGATTTAGAGATTGATTGTAAACAGATAGAAGCTAATAGTTTAATATTAAGAACTACTACGGATAAGTCTAGTATTATAATATTAGGGCATCCGATTAATCAGATTCAAGTATATATAAATTTAAACGATATGGACAGATGCAAATACATAATAAGCGATCTTGAAAGATATGTGGAAAATAATAATTAGCTTGCTCATACCATTCATATATTTATTTTGGAATATCTACGATATTAATAAAGACGTTTCTGTATTAGATTCTCTATCAAATATTGTGAATAAGAAAAATCTAATTTTAATTTATGTAATAAATGATGATCCAATTAAGATCTATCAATGTGGAGTCGATTTACTTACTCAGATCGGTCTTAATTATGGAAAAATGGTGAAACAAGTTTATGTATACGATAAAGATAGGTGCTATTATAATAATATTAATACGAGTAATCTACTATGCACATTGGAAATATATTTGGATAATGACAATTATATAATTCAAATAGATTCTCAAGATAAGAGAACATTGGATATTAAGAATAGACTATTGGTTATCAACCCTGTTAAGTTTGAAAACTGTTCTAACTTGTTCAATTAGATATGTTAAATCGTATTTATCGATTTTCTTTCTAAGTTCTAGATAATATTCTTGGTTTTTAACAAAATCCTCTTCTCTATCTTTATCCGGATCTTCTATCTGTCTTAAAGCTATTTCAAGTTGTAATTTCGATTGTACCCTATCTATCTCATCTAGTATAGATTTAACATACTCTTTTTTATCTAATCTAACTAAATACTTATAGGGGGCACTGATCATTATTTCATACATATTACGCTCAGCTGGAATTAACTGATTACCATTACTAATAACATTTATTCCTATGTAATTTAGTAAAGGTTCCAATATATCTGGATTTTCTATTTCATAAGGTTGATCAAGTTTTCCCTTTATCAATATCGGTCTTATCCGATCTATAGAATATAATATGTTTATAACTTGAGTTTTTTCAAATATGTTTTTATATAATTCTTCTCTCTCTATCAAAGCTTGATAGTATTCACCTAATTTGTTTTCAAATTGTATTTTAAACTGTTCTTCATCACAATTCAATAACATATCTTCAATATCAAGTATTCTTTCAAACAAAGGTAATTCGTCTTCAATAACTAATTCTTTTTGTTTATGAAACTCCTCGCTAAGATTATTTAGCTCTTCAACATTCTTCTTTTCTGAATAGATTTTAATGTATATCAACATACTGTAATATCTTTTTCTAGCTTTATAATAATTTACAAAACCCATAGTAATAACAATAATAAAAGCAATAATATTAGTAAGATCTTTAGTATAAAATCTAGAATTCTAATAAATACTATTATTGTCAATACTATTGCTATTGCTATAATTGTCCATTTGATTTCTGATTTAGATAGATTTGTTATTAATCTTGGATTATTGTTAAATATTTCCTCTAAATTATTAGATAAAGATGCTAATTGACTTATCTCAGAGGAAAACCCTTCAGTTTGAATTAGATAATCTGCTTGAGACGCGTATATATTTGCCCATATTGAATTATATTCATTCCTTAGAGTGGTATCTTTTCTAACGATAAACGCCAAATTATATAAAGCTATCAATGGATCCTCGATAATCTTAGAAATAGCTATTCTATATCTAGAATTATCTAAAGGATTTATAGTAGTATCTTTTATAGATAAACTTAACCAATCCATAATCAATTCTTTAGTATTATTATATTCTAAAATCTTGTTTTCATATATACGTTTAGATAGTTTACACCATAGATAGGCCTGAGTATAATCGTAATATCTTGCATATTTCTCTTCATGCAATCCACCATAGTTTTTTCCAAGGGCCTCTTTCGCCCATTCGTATCTAGTTAATGCAGCTATATCATTTTCAGAATTACCTTTTATATCTAAACTTCTTAAACATTCCATAGCTTTGACTTTTAAATTTTCAGGATCTATGTTATTTGATATACTATATAAAGCGTTACGATGTGAAGATGTAATAAAAAGATAATTAGATGCTGTGTAGTAATATCCCATTTCAGCAATTTTATCAACTATATTTAGATATTCGTTATAATATTCTTCTATCCTTGGATCGTCTATCTTTATAGGGCCGATGTTTTTATAGAATTCTCTCAATTCTTCATAAACAGGTCTAAGCAATGAGCTGTTATACTTAGATTCTCTAATAGGAAGTTTAGGTAATTGAAATATCGATTTCGTCGGCTCTATTGTTCCGTATACTCTACCATTTTTATAAGTTAATTCATTAACATGCTGAACATACGTTATATTATAAGGAAAAAGTTTAGTGACATAATACTGGTATATTGAACCTATAGGTACGACGAAATTTTGATATACTTCTTGTCCAGCTTTTAACTTTTCATAAAGACCTGAAATTGGTCTTACATTGCCAAGTCCATCTACATCTCCTGTGGCCCCAGTTAAATTAGTTTTGTATTTTAATACGATGTAAAATAACAATCCTCCTGAGCTACCAGATACATCTGTACTTATATCGGCGAATACATTGCAGTTTATCGATGATAATCTATAAGCATTTAAAAAAGATATTTGCGTATCTCTATCAGTCGTATACATTATTTTTAAAAATAAATCCTGACCTTCACCATTCAATACTATCTTAGATGGTACCAATTTACCAATACTACCTGATATGGCAAGGAAGTTAACATCAATAGTCGTATTACATTGATATGCATAGGCCCCTATCAATAGTAATATTAGTAACATCAATTATTTATAGCTAAAGCTTTTTAATATATATTTCTGGATGCACTTCTAATACGTTCGATCTTATCTAAAAATTCTTTTAATTTATCAAGATTAATATCAAAATTTTCAACAATATCTCTTCTAAAATCATAAGACATTATCTTTTCTAATATCCAAGAGTCAATATCTTTTATGTACATGCCCTTTTCATGTGCTATTAATCCAATTAATACAGCTCCTATTGGATCTAAACTAGAGTACATGAATAATTTCTCGTATTTTATATCTTTTACCAAAGCTATATAATTTGACATCGATCTCGCTATCATAATTTCGTGTCTCTGTTTACCAATATGCATATAAGTTATAAGTAATTCAGCTTCAGAGAATCTTCTTCTACTTCCAAGTATTTCAATCATCTCAGAATCTTTTTTTCCTTCTGCTAAATTACCAATAGTGACAAACCATTCTAAAAATCTATAGACTCTAGACGGATCGTATCTAATATTGAAACTATCCATCATCTTAGACATTCTTATATACGTATCTAAAACTTTTATTATCAAATTAGGTTTATCTTGAACATGACTAAAAGAAGGATTAGATGCGTGTACAACTTCTGATATAAGAAGAGTTAAGATCTTTTCAAGCTTCTTATATCTCTCATAAGGTTCATGAGAATAATAACTTAGAACTTTCGACATTCTAAACACATTTTTAATTAATTCTTCCCATTGTTTTCTACTAGGATTAAATTTCTCTGGATATCGTTGACTTAAATAATATAACTGTCTTATTATAATACCTATTTTTTCTCGATCGTCTTTGTTATTTTCATCCAATTTTCTATATATAAAAGTAGGGATATCTTTCATAGTATTAATATATAGTATGCGTTTATAAGTATTGCCGATACTAAGGTACAAACTAGAAAATTTACACTCATTCTAAGATAAGTTAAAAGTCTAGCAGACGTCTCTTCACCTAACATGTTTAATTCGAATTTAAACTTTTTATAATTATAATACACGTCATTTGAAGGATCTACTTTTAATACATTTTCTATAGAATTTATAGTAAAATCGCTAAGATCTACGTCATTAACAATTCCGACTACATCATTATTTTCATGAGAATCTGTTGTACATAAAATCAAATTATATCCGTATTTTTTTGCTATTTGTTCAATCTTTACATAACTATTAGATGAAATACCATTACCATCTATGTTTACAATAGCTATTTTCTGCCCCCCTGCTAATAGTTGCAATATATTTATACCGTTTGATCCTAATCCAATATCAGTACTATAGGCAATCTTCGTATATTTACCTTTACTTGGATTTAAGTCATCTTGTGGTCTTATCTTTCTTATTACTCCTAAATACTCTTGAAATTCCTGTGTATCAGTTGAAAAATATTTAATGACTTTAGCATCTGAATTGTGTTGATCAAATATTATAGGATTTTTTACCAATGTTTTTAACTCTGCTCTAAGTAGTTCTCCACCTAAGCTAGATACATCTTCAGTTACTTCAGGATACCTAGTTAGTCCTACTAAGGTTAAATCATCTGTAAATATTACATCAGCTCTAGCATTATCTTTATCGTATCTCTTATATTTCATTCTAAGTTTTTTAAATTCACCAATAGGAGTTTTTGCTATCTCTACAGCTAATTTTTCTATTTGTTCTCTACTAGTAACATCTCTATCATGGTGGTTTAGACCATGAAAAACTAAATTGTTTGGCATAGTTTGATTGAATACTGCTGGTGCATCTGCACTACCTATAGAACCAAATGGACCAAAATGAAAATTCGGTATTAACAAATATATAATATCGTCTCCAATTTTTAAGTATATTACATCTACGTCTACTTCTTTAGTCTTACCTATCTTGTTTAATACTTCTTCTAAAGCTGGATCATCGTAAAACCAACTTATGAAGAATTTTGAAAATAGATTTTTTATACTAATATTGAATAATCTCAATGTAGCTGATGTTATAAAATAGAAAAAAGTTATTGTAAATATCGCCCATATTATCAATGAATTTAAAAACATCTGGTTCCAAGCTTCAGATTCTGATATTATAAAGTAAAGCGTAGGTAAATATAAAGTCGATATTAGAAATGCTATATTATTGGCCAAGACATAACTTAATACGAATATTAGTAACACGAGTATTAAGACTAATAATACTATGAATATTGGAAAATGAAGTGAAATGTAAAATACAATACCTGTAATATACGTTATCGTGAATATTATAACTATCTTCTTTATATCAATTACTTCTTTTAATACTAGATAAAGTATAGCAAAATATATTAATAGCATTGCAACTAGTTTAATCATTCCTAAGTAAACATAAACTATCGTAAGTAATAATATCAAGACTATTAATTGTAAATACCCTACTCTAAATCCTAATATTCTAGTAATTTGTATAGCAGGTTTTACATCAAGACTCATCTCTCATATCTTCGATCATTTTACTAAGTAATAACACATTTTTAATATACTCTTTAGCTATTTTTTTAAACGGCTTACCACTCATATAAGCTAATCTCATAAGTTCAAGTGTAAGATTTCTAAGTTCAGATTCGTATTCATATTGATAATAATCATCATCATTCATGATCTTATATATGTAAATAAATTTTAAATTGGTTTTCACACATTACATTTATGACAATATTATTGCAATTACCAGAAGGATTGAAACACAAAGCAATAGACATTATAGAGAAGTATAATCTTGAAGATGTGGTCATATCGGCCTCGCCCATGTATGGTGGATGCGATATTGCAATAGATGAAGCAAAGGCAATAGGCGCAGATAAAATAGTTCACATAGGACATACGTATTTTCCATTAAAAAGAAGCATAAACGGAATTATCGTAGAATATATTCCATATAACATAGATATTGAAATAGATTGGCCAGATTTAATAGATGAATTAAAGAAAAATCAATTAGATAGAATTTCAATACTAACTACTGCCCAGTATCATCATCTATATTATAAAATCGAACAGTATTTTAAAAATGCAGGAATAGAAAATAGAGTAAAGAAAGGACCATTATGTACAGAGTATGGTCAAGTATTAGGCTGTGATGGTACAGCAGTAGGTGATGATGTTAAAGCTGTTTTAGTTATAGCAGACGGGACATTTCATTGGACTGCAATTCCCTATAATATAGCTAAGAAAATACCAGTATATGGTCTAGACCCATTTACAAAAAAATACGTTCTTGTCAATGATCAGATAGAGAAATTGCATAAAAGAAGAATAGCATCTATAATAAAGGCCGCACAAGCAAAATCCTTCGGTATATTAGTATCTACTAAACCAGGACAATACAGTTATAGATTAGCTATTAAAATGAAACAAGAATTGATAACATTGGGAAAACAAGCTTATATACTTGTAAGTAACAATCTAGACCCTAATAGTATATCTAATTTTTTATTTATAGAAGCTTTGATAAATACTGCTTGTCCAAGAATAGTAGATGATATAGAACAATACAAAAAACCTATTGTTAACCCAGATGGTTATAGAAAAATGATAAAATTAATAAAAGGACAAAATGTTGTTTTTTAAATTCAACATTATAATAAGAACATGAACATTGATATTAGATTAGTAATAGCTTATTCAATTATCATACTATTTGTAATATCGATTACATTACTTATCGAATCACCTATACAGGCCGATAAGTATTTAGTAGCTTCATTTGGAATATTGGCAATGCTTAACATAATATTTACAGCATTAGTATCGAAAATATACTCAAAATACCCAAGTCAATTAAGTGCATTATTACATAATAACAGATTATTATTAAACGCCTTTACTCTTATTTTCTTATTGTTGCACTTTATAACTTCTCAATTGTTATTATATGGATTCAATATAAGTCTTATGTTAAAATACAATAGTATTCTAGGAATAATTGCTGGTATACTAGCATCGATAATCTTCATAGTAATACTTTTAACTCAACTTCGAATACTTAAGATTCTTGACCCAATATTTTCATATTTACCATACCTAATGATCGGCCTTATATTAATTCATTTCTGGGGAGTAGGAGGATTTTGGGCAAGCAATTTCGTATTTAAAATTATAGTAACATTGATAATACTTGGCCTTACGATATTGTATAATAAATGGTAACCCAAGAATTTTTCAAGATTTTTCTTAAATACTTCGAAGAATTGAAGGATATAAATAAAGCTAAGAGATTAGCTGCGGCCGAATCTAAGATAGAGAGAGTACCTAAAAATTCAGAATTATACGATTTATTAAAAGAGAAATTGGGCGAATCTTTTATTAGAAAGCCTTCTCGAACATTATCTGGAGTTGCACCTGTAGCAGTAATGGTCAGACCACAGGGATCGTGTAAATGGAAATGTAGTTATTGTCCTATATCTAATATAGCACCAAAAAGCTATACTGGATACGAGCCTACTTCTCTTAGAGCTAGAGCAGTAAACTACGATCCTTATCTTCAAGTTAAGGCCCGGTTACATCATTATCAAATCCAGAATCATCATGCTCAGAAATTAGATGTCATAGTTATGGGGGGCACATTTTTAGATATGGATAATGATTACAAATACTATTTTATTAAATCTATATACGATGCTATAAACGATGTAATATCTAATAATCTGGATCAGGCAAAATTGATAAACGAGAAAGCAGAAAGAAGAGTAGTAGGTTTAACTATTGAAACTAGACCAGATGTTTATAATATCGATGAATTGTTATATTACGGAGCTACTAAAATAGAATTAGGTGTCCAATCTCTTTATGATGATGTATTATATAATGTAAATCGGGGACATAGTGTAAGCGATGTTATAAAGGCCACAACTCAATTAAGAAATGCAGGTTATAAGATATTATATCATATGATGTTAGGTCTACCAGGTAGCGATCCTAAAAGAGATATTGAGATGTTTAAAACATTATTTGAAGATCAGAGATTTAGACCAGATATGCTAAAGATATACCCTACGTTGGTGATAAAAGGTTCAAGATTATACGAGCAATATGTTAAGAAGGAATATGTGCCATATGATGATGAAACTGCTGCACAGGTAATAGCTCAAATATTCAAATATATACCTAGATATGTTAGAATTCAGAGAATTAATAGAGATATACCGTCTCATAAAATAGAGGCCGGAGTAAAGAAGGCCAATATTCGAGAATTAGCTATTGAATTTGCCAATATGAATGGAATACATATAGATGAAATTAGAACGAATGAAGTTGGTCGAAAAGCAGATATTGAATTCGATTTTGAAAACTCTCAAATATTTGAAATTAAATATCAAGCTAATGATGGTATTGAATATTTTTTATCTATGGAATCTAAAGATAGATCGCTAATATACGGTTTTCTTAGGTTAAGAATACCGAATGAATGGAGTGTATCTGAAATAGAAAATACGGCCATTGTTAGAGAATTGCATGTATATGGAAAAGAAACTAGAATAGGAGAAGTAGGTAAAATACAACATAGGGGCATAGGTAAGATGTTGATGAAAAAAGCAGAAGAGATAGCTCAAGATAATAATCTTAACATATCTGTAATATCGGCAGTCGGAGTAAGAGAATACTATAGAAAACTTGGTTATCGTCTAATTCATAGGTATATGTTTAAAGATCTTCTATAATTTTTATTAAAAGCTCTCTTAATTTAAATACGTTGTTTTTATAAACAATCTCGTTTGGACTGTGTAAATATTTAATTGGATAAGATATATTTATGGCCTTCATTCCGTATCTATAAAATGTGGTCGCATCACTTATTTGATATTCAGAATAAGTTTGAGCTTCATCTTGAATATATTTTGATATTACATCTACAAGTTCCTTAGGTGCCCTACTACCAGATCCTTCTATAGATCTATACATTATTTTATCAATACCTCTTATATCGTGTGGATTATATTGTGAAGTACCGTCTATACATATGAAATTACTATTTTTAAACTCTTTTGCTATTCTTCCTAGTCTTGTAACTCCTTGTTCTTCACCGGCCAATAATAGAATATTTATATCGTAATATTTTCTTATATCAAGAATAACAGCTACTCCAAGCTTATTATCAAGATTAGGACCAACCCATCTATCGCCTATATCTTTAACATGACCGTAATATACAAATGGATACAATTCATTTAGTTCTTCTTGAAAATCCAATATTTCTATTTCATTATCTTTTAATATTCCTATAATTTCTTCACCATTGTATATAGATCTTACCAAACCTTCTTTAATGTTTACTAATCCTCTAGTAGAATACATATATTTGCCGTTTGCCAGGTAATCTTCTAACACAAATCCAATATTATCATAATGGGCAACTAAAAACCAATTACCTTTGCCTCTAATCAATATATTTTTGCCATATAACTCATAATCTTCGATTATATCTAAAAACATATCTAAAAAGACCTCTTCTCTAGTACTAACAGTAGGTATGTTGACAAGTCTATTTATCAATTTAAGCATGTTATTTAAACATATGTTTATTATTTAATTGTTGATGAAATAAACAACCTCTGAATTGTGATGAGACCGACAGCGACTGATAGATATTAAAAAACATAAAGTTCAAATATAAAATATGGATATTGAAAAAATAGTAGAAAGATCGGATTGGAAACATATACTAATCGATCTTGTTATTAAAAACAAACTAGATCCTTGGGATTTAGATTTAGAATTATTAGCAAATAAGATAAGAGAGAAGATTAAAAGTATGGATTTTAGAATAAGCGGAGATCTTCTTTTAGCTTATGCGATTATATTAAAATACAGGGCCTTAATGATAAATATTCCTGAAACTCAAACTTTAGAATATGATAATGAAACTAAAATAGAATTAGTTAGACCTGCACGAAAAGCACCTATATCTTTGAAATACTTGATAAAAGTAATTCGTAAATACATATCTAGACATAAACGTATAAGAAAGCTTAGAATGTTACAAAGTGCAACGCCAATAGAACAAGACCTAAATGAAATTATAGTAATGGATGAAGAAGACTTTAGTATTAAAATTGAAAGATTTATAAAATTTATAGAAAAGGAAATAATGTTTTCCAATATACCTGGAGATAAATTGGAAAATTTTTTATCAATGTTGCTTTTAACTAATGAAGGAAAATTAGAATTCTATCAAGAAAGGCCTTTTGATGATATTAAAATAATAAGGGTGAGTTAATCATGGATGACGAAATCATAGAAGGAATTCTATTTTTAAAACCTAATGGTCTACCATTAGATAAAATAAAAGATCAAGATATTAATGAGTTAGTTCAAAGGTTAAATACAAAATATGAGAAAACCGTTTTAAATATAGTAATAAAAAACAACAGATTAATAATGGAAATAAAACCAGAGTATATTGATAAAATAGCAACTTATTATGACGATAAAGATCTATCAGATAGGCAAATTAAGGTCTTGGGATTGTTAAGGATGAATGGAAAGATGGCAAAAAGCGAGATAAGAAAAAGATTAAGTAATCAAGAATTGTTAGATCTATTAAACAGGAATTTTATAAAGATAGAAAAATTAGGTAGAAGAGAATTTATAGTATTGGGCCCTGGTTATTATCAATATTTTAATGATAAGAATGTTAAAAATTGAAGATCATACAGCTGATGTAAAATTAATATTAAAAGGCGATATATGTGAAATAATTAGAGATTTAGTCGGTTATATAACTAAAACTAAAGAATGTTCAAATTCTGGAGAGTTTTTTTATATTGATTTAGAAGAGCAAATCCCGGAAATGTTTTTCGTCAATCTTATAAATACTTTAATTGCTGAGCTAGAAATAAGAGAAGTAAAACCTGTTTGTTACAAAATAGAATACTGTGAAGAATTTAAGGCCAAGATAATGATATTTTATGTTAAAGACAGATGGTATAATCGTATAAAAGCAGCTACATTTCATAATTTAAGATATTCTAATAATACTCTTGAAATAGTATTAGATATCTAATATTTCTATACCGTCTTCATATATTAATACGTCTCTCTCATATCTTAGACCTAGTTTATCATCGTAATACCCAGGTTCAATAGTAATTGCCACATTCTTCAATATATGCTTTGATTTATTAGCTATAATAGGGTATTCGTGTATATCCAGACCTATGCCATGCCCTATAGAATGGGGAGGTAATGGCATATTATAGTATTTGTAAGCTTTTCTATATATTTTATCTAATTCTGCTGCATCCATACCAGGTCTTATTCTATCAACAATATAATTGAATATAGATCTAAGTTTATTATAAAGTTGTTCTAATTTATCATTATTAAATATGATCATATCTGTAATATCTGCTTTATACCATTTGTATTCTAAACCGAAATCTATTAAAACCGCACTTTTAATTTTTATTTTATTCGCCTTATAATGTGGATACTTGGCATTTCTATAAGAAGCTACAATAGGATCAAAAGCTAATCTATGCCCATACGATATTATCATTCGCTCTATCTGTTGTTCAGTCATATCTTTATCTATTTTTGAAGATATCTTATCGAGTAATCTTAAAGTTTTAATGGCCGCTTTTTTTATTTTATTAAATTCCTCGTCTTTTTTATACATTCTAATTTTTAATAATTCATCAGTACAATCCTCTATGCTTTTTGCATAATTATTCAATTTTAAATAAAATCTAGCATCTAAATCTTTTAAAGGAATTTTTATGTCTATACCTTTTATATCTTCAAACAGTTTTTCAATATTCTTTACATCGCCCTTATAAGTATCTTCTACCAATTTTTTATTCAATTCGTACGTATATATGGTGTGATTAAAATAAAATATATGTTCTATATCCAAATTTAGTAGATATTTAAGATTAGATGACGAAGGAATTAAATAGTTCTTCATGTTATAACAATGATAAGATTTAAAAAAAGTATAAACAATTATACATTTATGTTTAGAAAAACCATTGACAGTATATTTTCGACTAAAGATATACCAGTACCGAAAGATGAATTTGAAAGAATAATTGGACAAGATCATGCTATAAGAATGGCAAAGGTAGCTGCTAAACAGAGAAGACATCTATTATTGGTAGGGCCTCCAGGAGTAGGAAAAAGCATGATAGCAAAGGCCATATCTTCAACTCTTCCTTCTCCAAAAGAGCAAATTGTCATACTACACAACCCCTCTAGACCAGAGAGACCTATATTAAAAATAGAGAGAAAAAATGAAAATAATAATACGATAACAAAACCTACTGAAATACCCCCACCTTATATAGCTTTACCTATAGATGTAGCTGAGAAACTAAATGTAAGATGTAAAAACTGTGGACATTACAGTGCACCTAATTTAGATATGTGTCCGAAATGTAGTAGCAAGAAAAGAGGAAGTTCTTATCCATTCTACGAATCACCTAAAAAGAAAAATTACGTAATTAGACCAAATATCAACAATGAAGGAGAGGCAATTAATACGTTATATTTTATAGATGGAGAGAAAGTTTATAAATATGAATTCAAAGATATTATACCAGAAGACATACTAAGAAAAATAGATTCTAATAATGATAGAAAGGTATTGGTACCTTTTGATAGATCGATGTTTGTCCAAGTAATAGCAAAGACAGAATCTGAATTGTTTGGTGATGTTGAACACGATCCATATGGAACACATCCAGAATTAGGGACTCCTCATTTTAGTAGAGTAGTAGCTGGTGCTGTACATGAGGCACATGAAGGCGTATTATTTATAGATGAATTATCTACATTAGAACCTAATATACAAAGAGCGTTGTTAACAGCAATGCAAGATAAAAAATATTCTATAGTAGCTAAGAATACTACTGGAACAGGGGCAGTTGTAAAAGTAGAAAATGTACCTTGTGATTTTATACTTATAGGTGCTATTAACATATTAGACTTGCCTAATTTACATCCTGCTTTAAGAAGTAGAATTAATGGATATGGATATGAAGTAGTATTAAATACGTGGATGCCTATAACAGAAGAAAATATATATAAAACGTATCAATTTGTAGCACAAGAAATAGAGAATGATGCTAAAATTCCCCATTTTCATATATCTGCCTTGTATGAACTTATAAATGTGTCTAAGAAAATAGCAAAGAGATACGATAAGGTCAATGGTCTAACATTAAGATTTAGATATCTCGGCGGAGTAGTAAGAGCTGCTGGTGACCTTGCTGTATTAGATGAAGAAGAATTAGTATTGGCAAGACATGTAGTTGAAGCTGAACATATAGCTTTGCCTGCTGAGGAACAATTAAAGAAAGTAAATGGTAATTGGTGGAAAGCTGTAATGTCAGAATACGGTTATAATGATGCGGATAACGGTGAAGTGAGATGAAAATAGAATACATTTTATCTTTTTGGTTAATGTTATTTGCAATACTTTTAAGTATCTTTGGATCAGAGAGACTTTTTAACAATACTGGGCAGAGCATAAAGATACTATTCAATAACGGTACTTTACAGATATATTATAATGAGGAAATTGTAATATATTCTTTAACTGTTTTTCCAGACAATCAAGTTTACAATACTACTAATATTCGATTAGATAGTTGTCCAACAGCAGTTATATTACATACAAATAAAGGTTATTACAAAGTATTTGATTTAAAATGCTAAAGATAAGATTTGAATATGATGAAGGAAAACATATTTATAATTTACTTTACCCCATATACAGAGTTGGGGGCTTTAATATGGAGTTACATGAAGATAAATTATCAATAGAAATACACGGGAATAGTGTAAAGGCAAGACAGATAGTAAACAGTATACTAAGACTAACTGATTTAGCTGAACGTTTAGAGAATGTTTTAAAAGAGAAAAGTCGATTTAAATAGTATGAGAATAGAATTAAATGTCGAATATAGATTATCACCTAAAGTTAAAATAATATGGATGCTTAATGCAATAAGCTTTACTACAATAGCATTGATTGTCATATTATTAGCATCGGTATTCTTAGGAATGATAGGTTTTCCTATATTAGATATAATTTTCGTATACGGACTAATCGGTCTAATATTTTTAATATTTTATCTAATATTGCATTATATTTACATTGAATTAAAATGGAGAAATTTTAGTTATATGTTTACTGATAAAAACTTAGTATTAAAATACGGAATTATAACTAAGAGAATAGAAAGAATACCTTATATTAAAATACAAAACATAGCTATAAGATATGATATAATACATAGAATATTAAATGTTGGTCAAGTAATAATCTCGACTGCTGCTACTGATATAAAACTTAGTGAATTCTCGCTAGATGCTATAGAAGATCCAGATATATTCGTGGATGAGGCCATTAAAAGAATAGAAGGAGTATCAGATCTAAAAAGAAAAAGATTATTAAAAGATTAATATTATTAAAAGTGAGGTTTATGAAATTGTTTTGCGGTGGAGCTGGAAGAGAAGTCGGAAGATCTCATATTATAATAGATCACGATGGACTTAGATTTGGTATGGATGCAGGAGTAAAAATTCTCGAAGATAGATCTGTAGAATTTCCAATATTACAAGATAATCTAAAATTCCTTATTTTATCACATGCACATCTAGATCATTCTGGATATGTACCTGTGTTAAACAATATTCCAATATTTCTAACTAAACCTACTTTATTAGAAGCTGATGTAATGTGGAAGGATTATATAAAAGTAGCTAAACTTAATAATAGAAAACCCGATTATAATATTAAAGATCTGGAAAAAGTAAAGAAAAATGTCGAAATATTAGATTATAATGTATGGAATTCTATATACGGTGTAAAGATATTACCAATAAGAGCTGGACATCTATTAGGAGCAGCATCTACGTATATTGAAATTAAAGATAAAAAAATAATATATACGGGAGATTTTAAATATATAGATACGGAATTAATACAGAAGGCAAAAGATCCACCTAAGGCAGATATATTGATAATAGAATCGACTTATTGGTATCAAGATCATACTGATAGAAGATTACAAATAGAGAAGATTTTTGAAGTAGTTGATAATACGATAGATAATGGTGGAGTAGCTTTATTTCCATCTTTTGCATTAGGTAGAACTCAAGAATTGATATCGATACTTGTGGATAAATACAAAGACCGCGTACCTATATATGTAGACGGTATGGGAAAATTGATAAACAAAGTATATCTAAGCTATAAAGATGATTTAAAAGATAAATCTTTTGATAAAAAACTAAAATATGTGAAAGAAGTAGATAGAGTAAAGAGGCATAAGATTACAGATAAACCCGGTATTATAGTTTCATCTTCAGGAATGTTAGAAGGTGGACCAGCAATACATTATTTATTTAATCTAAATAGAAAGTCTTCTGTAATATTAACAGGTTACCAGGTAAAGACTAGTAATGGGTATAGACTATTAAATTATGGAAAGATAAAATTGGATAATACTGAGCTTAAAGTAGACTTGCCCGTATATCATTTTAATTTGTCTGCACATGCTGATAGAAAAGACATATTGGCCTATATTAATAAAGTATCTCCTGAGAAGATAATACTTGTTCATTCTGATTCTTCTGATATATTTGAAGAAGAGCTTAGATCTGAGTTAGGATATGATGCTGTTGCAATAGGAACAGGACAATGGTTGGAATTATAGCCTTTATATTAAGTACATTCGTATTAATACTTTTATTAATACAGTATCAATTACCAGGAATTTATCTATTATTAATAATACTAATCTGGGGAGTAATAAGTAGTTACGGTATTTTCATATTTCATAGATTTGAACCTGTTATGGGGATATTCAACATGATTAGGACAGATAGATTTAATATTACGATATTAAAATACAGATGGTTAAACGATTTTATCACATTTTTATCAAGGGTATCTTTCAATATAATGTTTGGGTTTCTCTCCTATTTTTTATTCCCAAGCAATTATAAACATAAATTTATAGTCTATATCACATCTCTATTTACGCTTTTAGTATTATCTTTAATGTATCAAATAGCTTTATCTAAATTTTACTATGTACAATCAACTGGAACAAATATAATAGCCGGGTTACTATTGGTATTATTTGGAATTGTAGGTTGGTTTTTATATTCAATAATAATCGGGTTTAGAAGAGTTTTATCTGAATTAGATGCCCAGGGATATGTTAGTAGTAACATGGTCACTCCATTAATTCCAGGTATAACGTTACCATTTATAGAATCTATAATTGCTTTAGGATTTGTTATGATAGTCCATGAGCTTGCACATGCAGTAATAGCAGTATCGAGAAATATAAATATAAAAAGTACTGGTCTAATTACCTATGGAGGTATACCTGTTGGTGCTTTTGTAGAACCTGATGAACAAGAATTTTCAGAATTTCAAGATAGAGAAGCTAAACTTGATATACTATTGGCCGGAGTAGGTATAAATATATTTTTTAGTATGGTGTTTTTTCTCATGTTTTGGGGCTTTTATTTAATTACCGAACCTTATACTATAAAAGGTGCGTGTATAAGCAATGATGTAATTAAAGATAAGATTGTTATAATCAAAACTATAGATGGACAACCATGTGTAAATGCTTTCTTCAAGAATGATTCTGTATTAGATACAAATTATGGAAAATTCGTATTAGATAGATATGTAAAATACGCCCCATTGCCATCTTCATCGTTAACTGCAATTTACGATAATCCAATTTTAGAATTTATCTATAATATTTTATTCATGTTGTTTTCAATTAATTTAATAGTCGGAATTACGAATATGTTGCCATTGTATTTACTAGATGGGGGCCAAGTTATAAAAACTGTATTTGATCAACATTCTAATAAAATATTAACATTTACAACATCAATATTTTTATTGCTCATTGTAATAAGTGTCATTTTTAAATAGTTTTATGTAAATAATTAACATGATTAAAATAGAAAGAGAAATTGACGATAAGAATTTTAAGTATCGACCTGAGATTAAAACTAAATCTGATGAAGGTTCATGTGTAACAATATTAGAATTTATCAAATCTGGAAGATTAAGATTTAAGAATATGGAAGAATGGAGAAGGGTAAATGAAGAGATGAAATGGTTACAAGAACAACTTCTTAGAGGAAAAACACCTAATATAGATGTAAATCAAATCATGGGCATTTTTCGAGTAATACCAAATGAAGATTTGAAAAAATTGTTAGAAAGTATTAAAAACTAAATTTAAGTTTTAAATGATCGACTATAATGCATTTTCCATATATTACTAATTTGCCAGCTTTCTCTAGTCTTCTTATACCTTCTTCCCACTCACTACCAGGTTGAAACCAAACGATTTTTACATTGCTATTCACTAACTTATCTATAACCTCTGATTGAGAGTTAGGTGGAATTACCATAATGGCGATATCGAAATCGAATTTATCTAATATTGTGTATACTCTTTCATGAAAACTATTCCTACCTAGACCATAAACATTATAACCATTGTCTAACAAAGTATAGAAAATTCTAGTTCCAAATTTACTACGATTTTCCGATACACCTATTACTAGAATTTTACTGTTTTTATCTATAATTTCTTCCATATTATTGTCCCTTCATCCCATATCCATATTGCCGTTTCATCAGTTCCTTTTATAGTTCTAGCTTCACAGTTAACTATTTTTATTACATCACCTTTATTAAGCTTCTGCCCCATATCGTAATTTATATATACTACTCCTTCTCTACCATATCGATCTTCTACGATTAATCTATACATATTTATCTTCTTCTTATTCTTCTTTTCAACAAATTCTTTAAGCTCTTTACTCTTTATTGTCAACTCACCTGTATTCGATATTTTCATACGATTTCTTATCTTAGTAATATCAAAAGCATCTTCATTTTCTATAAGCTCATATATAAGATCAAGTTCTCTTAATAAATAAGATCTAAGATTGTCAAAATGCTTCTTCATTATCTGGGGTTTTTCTCTATATCTATCTAAAGATTGGTATACATAGCTAAATACATCAAAACTCTGAATTTTTTCATCTTCATTTTCAATTTTATTCTCATCGATATAATCTTGCTGTTTAGCTATTATCTGATTTATAGTCGATAGCAAAGGAGACACTTGATTAGGATTTCTAGATTGATATCTTTGTTTATACTTCTCTATTGATTTCTTTGCCGCTTCTTTAACATTATTATCTTTATCATTACTTAATTCTAACAATACTTGATAGGCAAGATCTTCATCTAATTCACCAAGTTGTTCAGCAGCATACATTCTAACATTTGGGTCTGTATCATATGCCATTTTGACCAATGTTTCAATAGAATTATCTTTATTATTGGCCATGTTTTTGTAATTCTCTAATATCCTTTAAAATCTTTTTCACAAGCTCTTTATGCTGTCTATATTTAAATGCTTTTTCTAAATCATCATTTAAATCTAACCAGACATAGGATTCATGTTCTTTTGATATTCTTATATCATCTTCTCCAAGATATTCGGCCAAGAAGAAAGTTACCCGTTTTAAATCTATTTCACCATGTTCTTTTACATAGTATTCAATAACATATTGTTTATCTTCAATTATCTTTATATGTTTATGGTCTAAACCGGTCTCTTCTTCAAATTCTCTTATAGCAGCTTCTAATAAACTTTCACCAGGTTCAACATGACCTTTTGGAAAATCATAATGACCTTTGACACTTTTCAATATCAATATTTTATTATTCTTAAACAATATGATTCCAGCTCCTTGGATCATATCTATCACCTATAATTGGGAGAGGGGTTAGCAATAGGATTTCCCTCAAATCGATCGCGAATCGATGATCATGGTCAAGATAAGGTAAACAGTCCCTATACTTTAGGGCTGCTCCTATCGGCCTGACCCGGTTCGGTATAGGGAGCTATTACCTTATCTATCCCAATCATATCATCTATCACGATCTTATTGAGGATCCTATTACACCCCCTCTTTCGGCCCGCTAAAGGGGATGTTGCGGATGTAGGGGCCCCCTAGCCCCCGCCTTCCCATGTTTATATTGTTCATATGTTTTTAAATTATAATTACAAATATCTCTAATTGGACATATACTACAGTTTACTTTTCTAGCTTTACATATAGTTTGACCTAAAGCAACTAAATGAGTATTAAATTCTGGTTTTAATTTATCTTCGACGATTTCATTCAATATTCTATCTGTTTGCTCTGGATTAGAAGTTTGAACTATACCAATTCGATTAGCTATTCTATGTACATGAGTATCTACTCCAATGTAACTTTTACCAAGTTCAGCTAAAAATACTTTGGCGACCTTTAGACCTACACCAGGCATTGTCAATAGACTTTCTAGATCTTCAGGTATATCTTCATATTTTTGAGTTATTCTATAAAGATTATTTGCCTTAACTCTATAAAAGGCAACAGGTTTGATAAGATTTTGAATAGTATCTTTATTTAATCCCCATATCGTCTTATAATTACTATAAATTCTTAATATTACTTCTAAAGTTACCTCATCTTTAGTTCTTGTAGATAAAAAAGCAGATACGAATTTCTTCTCTTTTGTATCTGTTATATTTTTCATTCGATAAACTGGTGCTTCTAATTTAGCATACTTTATTCTCTCTAAAATGAGTTTTATCATCTATCTAGTCTTTCAATATATAGTAAACTGTCACCTCTTATAAATATATGACTGGTTTCTAATTCTCTATTCTGTCGAATTACTATATTCATATGTATATCATAACTTACGAATACTCCTTCTATTACATTTCCTTCTTTTAGTTTTACCTTTACTTGCTTATCTAACCATGCATTTAGATAATCATAAGGTTTATTTCTATCCACGTTGCTCATGTTTATTCACAACCTATAATTAATAATAAACTTTTTTAAATCTATATTTTAGACAAGATCGATCTAAGTTCATCTATAGATAAAGATGTGGATACTATAGGTATTCCTTCTCTCTTAGCTATTGCTTTTGCTAGATCATCTACTTTATCTAAGTTTAAGAAAACGACAACTTTAGGTTTTATAGGTGCCACTCTAATGACTACCATAGGACTTCTACCAGTACTTACTCCTAAAAATATCATTGCCCTATCTGCTATACCTCCAAACAATAAAGGAAAATCATCAAGGGGCATTTCCAATATAACACGAATACTATCAACTATAGTATAACCATATAAAGGATAATCCATGTTGCCCGTATCTACAATTGTTTTACCGTTGATTAGTTTTATAAATTCTCGAATTGTTATGCTCTTTGAAAAGTTTTTTCTTTCAAAGTAATCTGAACTACTTGTATTTACAATTTTCTTTAATATTTCTCCACCTTTATTTGTATCTATATTTATTAAACTTTCAACAAAAGTTCTAATAAATCTTATATTAGGACTTCGTCGTCTACCATTTTCATAATCGCTAAGCATTGACTGATTTATTCCCATTGCCTTAGCCAATTCTTTCTGTCTAACTTTAAATATTATTCTCCATTTTTTTAAAGTCTCTCCTACATTAGAACTAAATACTATATCACCGACAATCATATTCTTAATATCTTCTAGATTCATATTAATATTATCATAGATAATTTTAAATAATCACGATTTTTCCATCTTTAGATTTAGAAATATAGTAAAGATAAGTTTTTGATAAAAAGTAATCGAAAAAGGCATTGCCTAAGTTTACATCAATCTTCAATCTATTTTGATCTAACAATGAATAACTTATCACTCTATCTCCGGGTTGATAGTATTTACTTTCTCTAATTTTCCACATATCGTTACCTATAGGGAATATTACAAAGCTACCTAGATTTTTTCTATTTATAAATGCAACTACAGTTTCAAGTAATGTCAAAGATACGTGTTCTCCTATTTCTGGTAGTAAGTTCTTGGGCACAACTACCTTTGTATTTCTCGGATCGTATTGTTCATTATCCTGTTCAAGATATTTCATCACATTTCCCATAAAATTACCAGCAAACTTATAGAAGTTTCTTGCTCTTAACATTAGCTTATATCTTTCATGTTGATTTGGCGATGTAATATTTTTAGTATATACCTCATCTTCTAACATATACTTTTTAGTGGGAAAAAATACATTATCTCGAATTATCCCACCATATCCTCTTTTTTCAGCTTCTGCTAAAGCAAGTAATAATTCTGTTGGTAAACGATCTTTCTTTATAGTCCACCCTTCTATTTTACCATTAGCATGATGCATATATATAATATTGGCCTTACTTAAATTCAAAGAGTTGATATCACTCATGAATATAGATTTTTCTAACCTATCCCATATTCCATAGATAGTTACATTATCTATATCTAACTTCATATTTATCACATTGCCGTTTAATGTTACTAAATTGTTACTAACGACTAATTTGAATTCTGGATCAGAGTATCTACCATAAGGCGTAACACCATAGCTTCTAGGTAAACTTTCCCATACAAGAACATATGTTTCAACATTTTCACCTTTGTAATCAATTTCTTTAAGATCATCAATCAAAATTGATAAAAAGAATATATCTCTAAAACTACCTTTATAAGCATTCCTAATTATATTTTTTGCCAATGTATAATCTGTTTGAAAATTCTCTTCAAGTACGCTTTCCAATTCATCCCAGATATCTGTCATTTCCACATCTCTGTCGATATGAATATACGAACAGCTTCACCATCCGGAGTAGCATATTTTTTAAGAAACTCTTCAAACTTCTTAAAGAATTGTCTAAAATTAGGGTAAATTATCATCTTATCTAATAGCTTTTCTATAATTTCTAAGATCTTCTTTTTACTCATTCCACCTGCGAATAAATACGGCAACACATGTCTAATAATATAATAATTTAGTATTAGATTACCTTTATTAGCTAATAACTTTGATAATTCTGGAAATTTCTCATCTATCTTCTTTAATACTTCTCTATATTTACTATCTCTAATTATTCTATCTACATCATATCTAAATTCTTCAAAATCCTTATAGCCCATTCTATTCTTCAATTCTGCATCAATCTCTTCTTTTGAAGAATTGTAAATTTGATTTATCGTATTGTCAATAGTTTGTCTTCTAGCTATTTCTTTCATCATTTCATCCATCTTTTGCTTAGTCTTTTGATTAATATACGTCTTCTGTTCTTGTTTAATCTCAGGCCTATACTCTTTTCTTATCTGTTCTATTGTCATCTTAATCTTTCTAATTTTATCATATCTTTAGCTTTAGACAGAAAATTCAATACCGAAGCATGTTTACTACCGTTTATTAACATATTAATAGCTCGAATTACGTAATTATAACTATAATAAGGAGCTATTACAGCTATTGTATTATAAAATATTGCAATTTTACTATTAGTAGCTTCTTCTATTGCAATTTTTATACTACCTTCTCTACCAATTACTCTTCCTTTTATTACTCGAATTCTATTTTGTGTATTAAAAAACTCGTCTAGATCAATAATATAAAGAGAATAATCTGGATCTTGCAATATCATCGCGTTTTCAAGATCAAAACCTCTAGCAATTGCAGTCAATATCATTCTACCAATATATGGGTCTTCGCAATCGTATACAAGCTTATTATCTTCTAAGCTTATCTTAATACCTAAATCATTCAATTTATCTTTAATTTTTCTAAAATATTCTAC
Source organism: uncultured Microcaldota archaeon (assembly GCA_938083015.1). Lineage (GTDB taxonomy): Archaea > Micrarchaeota > Micrarchaeia > Anstonellales > J096 > JAADEL01. Next base: position 19,644 of record CALKCX010000008.1, on the reverse strand, counting down.
CCTTACCTTAGGTACTAAAAGACTACCTTCCATAATCTAAAATATCTTTAATTATTTTTAAATTAGTTTCATCATCTTCTTCAGAACTAAAGATTTTTACGTATTCTATTAACTCTCGATTTCGACTATCTCTAATTGCAATCAATACAGATCTTCTAACATTTTCATCCCAATCGTATAATAATTCTTTATATAATTCTTTTACTTTATCATTATCTACGATTTTAGATAATAAAGATATGGCCAGATATTGATTAGGATGTTTAGGATTTTTAGCTATAGATATCAAAAAATCGAGATTTTGTTCTATTATGTTTTTATTTGCATCTTTTAAAAATTCTAATGCCTCGGGATCAAGATTCAATATCTCTATTTGTCTCGCCTTATCTAGAAGTAAGAATAAAATCTTTCTGTATTTTCTACTATCTAAATCATTATAGAATTCTATTATATTACCATTACTATTGATTATAATCTTTAAAGCAGCTTTTAAGAATTCTTCATTACTAATACCAAGATTTAGTAAACTATTAGGCAATTCTTTCTTGGCCCATATCATAAATAAGTTTATATTAGATACTGTGACATTGTCTTCATATAAAGCTTTATACAATGCTTCTCTATATTCACCAAATAGTAATAAATCGTCTTTCATAATTATGTTTTATCATTCTAAGATAATTTTAAAAAACGATCTGATAAAAAAATATTGGTGAATTTTTATGAATAATTTTGATGACATTGTAGAGGCAATCAATGGATTATTAAATGAAAAAAATATTCCTAAAAACGTAAGAAATGGACTTATGAATGCTAAGAATATATTAAGCGATAGTTCTAAACCAATCAATGTTAGGGCAAGTTTGGCCATATATGAACTGGATAAAGCTGTAAACGATATAAATATAAGTCAACATTCACGAATAAAAATAATGCATCTTATATCAGAGCTTGAGGCAAGAAAATGAATTTAGATATCTTAAGAGCAAATGGTATAAGATTTTATAAAGATGCAGAAGATCTATTATTAAAATGTTCAGAAGAAGAAATCAAGTATATTGTAGAATACTCTAAACGATATTCTATATTAGTCTTAGATAGATCTAAGATAATAAATATACTGGAAAAAAGAGCTGAATTAGTAGAAGTAGTTAACCGTAAACAAATACTGGCTCGTGATATAGAAGAAGATATAAAGGTAAGAAAGTATGAAAATCCATTAAAGATAGTCGGCAATATAGATAATTTCGTAAATCTCTATAGATCAAGGTATATGAAAATATCGAAATTGTTTCCACCAGAAATCAACGATGAATATGTTGATATTGATGATTATCATGATTTAGATAATATTAAAAGAAAAGTCCAAGTTATTGGTATGATATTTAGAAAAAATATATCTAAAGAAGGAAATCTGGTATTAGATTTAGAGATTAGTAATCGAAATTACGATGATTTTGGTATTAGAAGATTTGTAATTAAAAAAGACGATCCATTATTTGAAAAAAGAAATACTTTGTTAGAAGATGATGTTATAAGAGTTAAAGCTGAATGGTTAGGCAATATAGGAATAGTAAAAGATATAGAATACCCGGATGTTAGCAGACAAATATTAGCTAAGAAAACAGAATACGATGTCGGCATATTATACATATCGGATTTACATTTTGGTAGTAAACATACTAATAAACGTAAAATATACAAAGTAATAGACTTTCTAAAGTATAATGAAAGAGCTAGTTTTATAAAATATCTAGTAATTATCGGAGACAATGTAGAAGGAATAGGTATATATCCTGAACAAGAAAAAGAATTAGAAATAACAGAGATAGATAAACAATACAAGCTATTCATGGATTTTATAGAAAGCTTGCCTGATCATGTAATTCCAATATTTATACCTGGTAATCACGATGCTACTATGAGAAATGAGCCCAATTATATAATATTGAAAGATCTTGTAGATAGGTATAAATACTCTTTACCAAATCCAGTTTATGTAGATATACATGGGGTAAAACATCTAATCTATCATGGTACTTCTCTTGATTCTTATATAAACACTATTCCTGGTATGAGTTATCAAGATGGAGGCAAAGCTGCTATTGAAATGATAAAGAGAAGGCATTTATCGTCAATATTAAATGGAAATCCTGTGGCCCCATTTGATGATGATATGCTTGTTATAGATGATCTACCACATGTATTACCTCTTGGTCATATTCATAAGAGATTTCATATAAAGTATAAAGGTATGTATATAATCAATCCAGGTACATTTCAAGATCAAACTCCATTTCAGAAGAAAGTTAATTTAAATCCAGACGTAGGTTATGGGTATATATTAAATTTGCGTAACATGGAATTGCTAAGTGTTACTTTTTAAATCTTATTTTACTATATAAAAACAGGGCCTGTAGTCGAGGGGTTAAGACGCCGCTCTTACACAGCGGAGATCCCAGGTTCGAATCCTGGCAGGCCCATAGTATTATGGATCGAATTCTAATTTTGCTTTAATATTTCTCGATCCATAGACTTTAACATCATTTCCATGAGTTTCTATATAACAACCTGCTTGCTTAGCTATATGTAAAGCACCTTCATAGTCCCAAGGTTTTAGATTATAACCAAAAAATGCCCCTAATCTACCCGATGCTACGTAAGATATTTCTAATGAAGCACAACCTAATCTTCTTATTTCTCTAACCTTATATTTGTAATAACTTGTAGCTGCGACAAATCTATCAATACTTAACTTATCATTAGAATGGCATATACCTAGAAAAGCTTTATCAAGTTCTATATCTTCTAATGGTCTTATAGGTATTCCATTTAGATAAGCACCTTCATATCCATAATACATTTCATCCAATATTGGATTATAGACTATTCCGAGTATTGTATTGTTTTTATGTTTCAAAGCAAGACTAATTGCAAAATATGGTATGTGATGTCTAAAATTAGTCGTACCGTCTATTGGATCTAGTATCCATAGATAATCACCTTTTCCAATTTCTCCGATTTCTTCTGACAATATCATATGATTAGGATATTCATCTTTTATTCGTTTTATTATATAATTTTCCACTTCTTTATCTACATCTGTAACTATATCTGCAAATCCCTTCTGGTATTCTTGAATGTTTTCGTAAAATCTTTTCTTTAAAATCTCTCCTCCTTCTTTTACAATCTTCATTCCAAAATCTAAAAGTACCATATATAAATAAAATGCTTTAAAAATAAATAGCAATATCAAATTATGGATATAGAAAGAAGAAAATATGAACATGTGATAAATTCTCTTAAGCAAGAATCTCAATATAAAATATCTAATTGGTTAGAATACGTAATGCTAATAAACAACCCTTTACCAGAGATAGATTATTATAAGATAGATACGAAAACAAAACTGTTTAATAGAGTTTTTAACTACCCTATATACATCTCGGGAATGACAGGAGGATACCAAGAAGCTGAGAGAATAAATTCTAAATTAGCAGATCTAGCTTACAAATATAATATACCATTAGGATTAGGAAGTATACGGGCAATGTTAAAAAATCCTTCACTTAAGTATACGTATGATGTTAAAAAGGCAAGAGATATATTTTTAATAGCTAACATAGGAGGTGTGCAACTTAAAGAATACAGTATATCTCAAATAATCGATGCTGTTAATAGTATAGAAGCAGATGCTATAGCAATTCATCTAAATCCTGCTCAAGAGCTAATCCAAGGAGGTGATCTAAATTGGGAAGGGGTAAGAGATAAAATCATTGAATTAGCAGATAACTTAAATGTAATTGTCAAAGAAGTTGGAGCAGGTCTAAGTTATAGAGTAATAGATAACTTAAAACATTCAAAAGTATTGTATTATGATGTTGCTGGTGCAGGTGGAACTAGTTGGACTAGAATAGAATATATGAGAAACCCTAATGCTGTTCCAGGATTTCAAGATTGGGGGATACCTACGGCATTGGCATTATTGATGAATAAAAAAGAGGTAAAGCTCTTAGCAAGCGGGGGGATTCGTGATGGTATAGACGGATATAAATGCCTGGTACTTGGGGCAGAGATGTTTGGTATGGCCAGACCATTTCTAGAAGCTGTTATTAAAGAAGACTATCGACTAATCGATATAGTAATATCTCAACTTAAAGGTGCAATGTTTCTTACAGGAGTAGATCAATTAGATAAATTACATAAGGTCGATTATCTTTTATTAGATCCATTAAGATATAGTTATGAACAGATTAGGACAAGTATTCTTAAAAGACAATAAAGTATTATCTTTTATAGCAGAACAAGTTAATGGTAAAATTCTTGAAATAGGGGCAGGAGATGGAAGATTAACAAAATTATTAATAGAAAAAGGAGAGGTTTGGGCAGTAGAGATTGATTCTAGATTTGAATCAAAACTTAAACAGATTACAAAAAATACAATTATAGGTGATTTTCTAGAATTAGAACCTTTCGATGTAGATTACATTGTAGGTAACATTCCTTATTACATTTCATCTTCGATATTGTTTAAACTTTTAGATTGGAAATTTAAATCAGCTATATTGATGTTTCAAAAAGAATTCGTAGATAAGATGTTAATGACTCCGGATAATCCAAGATATGGTAGACTATCTGTATCTAGTAAATATTATTTTAATATTAGACCTTTGAAGATAGTAAGTAAATACTGTTTTAGTCCTATACCAAAGGTAGACTCTACAATTGTTAAGATAGAGAAACTAAGAGATAGAGATAAGATATTTGATAAATGGGTAACATTACTGTTTTCTCATAAGAATAAGAAAATAAAAAACATATTAGATAATGTTCCTAATGAATATTCTAACCTTAGACCTGATGAATTGGATTTGAATAAAATATTGGAATTGATAAAAAAATTAGAAAAATAGTCAGAAGCTACTCTGGTCATCACCTGTCAGACTGGAACGGTGTCATCATCTAGAAGGTTCTGAATTCAATAGACCGTTTCTTCTTAATACGTATGCGGGCTCTATTTGTTTCAACACATCTAGTTTTTCGTATGAATAACAATTTATCTTCAATTCCTTAGATCCATATTTTTGTTCAACAGTCTTTATTATCAATCTATCTCCTGGAATTCCTAAACTAGTTATCAATGTATTTCTTATATCCTTTATAGAAGGAGTGGCCCCTTCGAATGTAATGATTACTATATACTCGGTTCTAGACAGGATCATATTAGGTCTTTTCGATACAATTTTCACATTCATAATCTCACCAATATCATTTGAATGTTCGGGCAATTTGTCTCATTCCCATAGCCTCTATTATTTCAACCTCTTTACCTTCTCCTACTTCATCTTTCATTTCAGCTGGTATACTTACATCAAATGTCTCATATGTATCTTTATCCATAACCTGGGCAGTATCGTTTATTACACTTAACACCTGAGCTGTTCTTCTTTTTATTACAGGTATCTGTACTTCTGCATCTGCAGGAATTAACAATACTTTTTTCTCTCCCCCGAATATACCTATACCGGTAATTCTCATCTTAGCAGCTCCATGCTTCCCAGGTTTGGATATATCTATTTCTACTACTCTACATGGTACACCATCTATTAATACATATTTTCCTACTTTTAGATCTTTACCAGTTGCAAACAAAATTTCACCATCCATATCAGATCACCACACCAAAAACATAAGAAAGATAAGAAAAATCAAAAAGCTTCAAACATATCGGAAACATATTATACTTGTCTCTATCTCTTCTATATATTGATATGTAAAAATTTTTGAGCATATTATTTATTATATAATTTATCTTTAAAAATCTTACGGATACACTCTATTTATAGTTCTAGGGAATGGAATTGCATCTCGAATATGATCTAGATTTAGTACGAATTTAACAAATCTCTCTATACCTAAACCAAATCCTGAATGTGGTACTGATCCAAATCTTCTTAAATCTAAATACCATTTATAATTTTCTTCTGGTAAATTCACTTCTTTCATTCTATTTTTTAACTCTTCTAAATCCCAGATTCTTTCACTACCACCGATTATCTCTCCATGACCATACGGAGCTATTAAATCATCATTTAATACTAATTCAGGATTATCAGGATCTTGTTTCATATAGAAAGCTTTTATATTTTTAGGGTATTTAACTATAAATACTGGTCTATCGTATTTTGACGATATAAGAGCTTCTTCATCTGCACCAAAGTCTTGTCCATATTCCATTTTACCTCCTAGACTATTTACTAAATCTACAGCTTGATAATAAGTTAATATAGGAAATGGTGCTTTGATATTCTTCAACATATCTTTAACTTGAAAGTATTCTACTAATTCAGGGTGGTTATTTAAAAACTTCTGTACTGCGTATTCTATCATACCTTCTTGTATTTTTAAGTTTTCTTTCCAATCTACAAAGGCCGCTTCTGGTTCAAGATGCCAATACTCTGCTAAGTGTCTTCTCGTCCTACTCTTTTCTGCTCTAAAAGATGGAGCTAATGTATACACTCTTTCTAATCCGAATATACCAGCTTCTCCATACATCTGTGAGCTTTGAGTTAAATAAGCTTTTCTATTAAAATATTCTAATTCAAACATATCTGCCCCTCCTTCTGCACCTGAAACTGTGATTATCGGTGGATCAAATCTATAGAAACCATTATTATGTAAATACTCTTCAAGATATTTAATCAAATAATGTCTTGCCTGAAATATCTTTGTCAATCTTTGAGATCTAATCCAAAGATGCCTATTATCTAATAAAAATTCTTCAGATTGATCTCGAGAAATAGGAAAAGGTTCACCGATATGTATAGGTTCTAATTTCTCTATATCTATTTCATACCCATTAGGTGCTCTACTATCTTGACGTATTTTTCCTCCCATTAAGATTGAGCTTTCTATATATAATTTTTCTCCTATCTCCCATAATCTTCTATCAGCTCCTTTTCTAATTACACCCTGAATTATAGTATGTGCATTTCTCAAAACTATGAATATTTTATCATCTCCCAATTTCCTTATTCTGTATACCCAACCTCTAAATTCCTTATACCCTTCCATGTTATTATATACACGATAACCTATAAAAACCAAACTAATAAAGTTTTAAAAAATATCTCTATTCTAATAAAAACGGTGATGAAAAATGGCAAACAAGATTTCACAAGAGGTCATGCCTGAAGGATCTCAGAGAGTAATAGGAAGAGATGCAATGCGACTTAACATAGCAATAGCATACGCTATAGCACAACTTCTAAAGACTACTCTAGGTCCTAAGGGTATGGATAAGATGTTAGTAAGTGATCTCGGAGATATAATAATAACGAATGATGGTGCAACTATATTACAAGAAATGAACGTAGATCATCCTACGGCCAAGTTATTAGTAGAAGTAGCAAAAACTCAAGATAAAGAAGTTGGTGACGGTACGACAACATCTGTTGTAATTGCAGGAAATTTACTTAGAAATGCTAGTCAATTAATAGATAAGAACATACATCCTACCACTATTGTTAGAGGATATGAATTAGCAGAGAAAAAAGCTCAAGAGGAATTGAAAGAAATAGCTGGCAAAGTAGATTTGAAAAACAAGGAAAATCTAAAGAAAATAGCAAAAGTAGCATTAGGAAGTAAAGGTATAGGCGGAGATATGGATAAAGATATGATAGCTGAAATGGTAGTAGATGCTGTTACACATATACTTGAAAAATACGATAACAAAACAGTAATCGATTTAGATTTAATTAAAATAGAGAAAAAAGCAGGAGGTTCAGTAAACGATACTACTTTGATAAAAGGTATAGTATTAGATAAAGAAGTAGTACACAGTGGTATGCCTAAAAGAGTAGAGAAAGCAAAGATAGCATTGTTAGATGCTCCTTTAGAGATAGAGAAGACGGAGACTGATGCTAGAATATCTATAACATCTCCAGATCAATTAGAAGCTTTCCTAAAGAAAGAAGAGGAAATACTAAGAAGAATGGTGGAAAAGATAAAAGGAGTAGGTGCTAACGTAGTATTTGTACAAAAAGGTATTGATGATGTTGCCCAATACTATTTGGCCAAGCATGGTATATTAGCAGCTAGAAGAGTAAAGAAAAGCGATATGGATAAATTAGCAAGAGCAACAGGAGCAAGAATAGCAACATCTATTGAAGATTTGAATGAAAAAGACCTAGGATATGCAGAGTTGGTAGAAGAGAGAAAAGTAGGAGGTGAAGCAATGATATTCGTAGAAGGTGCAAAAGATTCTAAAAGCGTAACCATATTCATAAGAGGAGGTACAGATCATGTAGTAAGTGAAGTAGAGAGAGCTATTAAGGATTCTATAGGTGCAGTAGCTTCAGTATTAAGAGACGGTCTATACGTAATTGGGGGCGGTGCTACAGAGATAGAATTAGCTAAGAGATTAAGAGAATATGCAAGAACATTAGGTGGTAGAGAACAATTAGCAGTTGAGGCCTATGCAGATGCTTTAGAATCTATACCTTCGGCATTAGCAGAGAATGCAGGAATGGACCCTATAGATACTATCGTTGAATTAAGATCTAAGCATAGTGAAAATATAAACTATGGTGTGAATGTAATCGATGGCAAGGTAGATGATATGTATAAAGTTGGTATACTAGAACCATACAGAGTAAAGAAACAAGCATTAGCTTCGGCCACAGAAGTAGCTAGATTAATACTTAGAATAGATGATATAATAGCATCTAAAGGATCTAGTTCAAAGAAAGAGAATACGGAAACAGATCTAGATTAATTTTTTTTAACTTTTTTATAACTATTTTCTAATTATAATACGATGATGATAATCGGTGATCTCTGATTTAATGATGAGTGACAGGGCGTACTGATAAGGGTCTGTAGCTCAGCCAGGATAGAGCGTCCGGCTTCGGACCGGGAGGTCAGGGGTTCGAATCCCCTCAGACCCGCTTATAATCCCAGAAGCCCTTTATCTTAATACTGCTCCGAAACTGTATAAGAATAAAATAAATATGGCAATCATGATAATATTAAAATTATTGTTTTTTAAACGTTTTTAATAAACACCTATAGCTCAATGATAAAGTTACTATTGTGTATACAAGACAATAATCTTAAATTCGTTTTATCTTCTTAATAATCCTTTTTACAATTCTTACTCCTTTCCAAATCATCCTAGTCGGCCAAGAATAATATCTATAACTAAATTTAGCATTCTTAAGTTTTTTAAGAAAATCTTTTGGATTTTCTAAATCAAATTCATCAATTTCAATCATAGTACTACCTAATGCCAAAGGATAATGAGCGTCACTACCTACAATTGTTAAAGCATCTTTAAATAAAGTTTTAGCAAGATCATTCAATTTAGGATCATCTATCTTGGCATTGAATACTTCTACCACGTCTACATACTTATGTGCATCCTCTCCCAATCCATATCTAGCTTGATCAAGAGGATGTGGTGCTATAGCTATAGCACCTTGTTCATGTATTTTATCTATAGTTTCTAGAAAATCCATACCAGGTTTGATGTTTTCAGTTAAAAACATTCCAATAATCTCTACTTTTCTATTATCTCTAACGCATAGTATTTCTTCAGCTAATACTGTTTTTCTATACTTAGAATAGGCCACTGAACCTTTTATAGTATCATGATCTGTTATAATCAGAAGCTTGTCTCTACCATACCATCTTAGATAAGATATTGGATTTAGACCGTCTGAATACGGAGTATGTATATGAAACTCTAATTTCATAAATAATATATGGAAAAACTTTTTAATATTCTTACATCTTATATAATCATGACAAAATACAAAGTATTGATGATGCTAATAAATCCTAAAAATATACTAATATTCATAATCATTCACATAATATACTTTATTTTAATTTCATACCTTTCTACTATAAATTTAAACATAAGCTTTTTCGATAGATTAGAATTGACAATATATACGCAATATTTAGATCCTTTAAAAGCAATTATGCTTATATTGGCACCTTCATTAATAGCAATATATTATTTACTTAATATGTGTCGAGCAAGTAGAATTAATTTAAGTATTCCGATAACTACAACTTTAGCATCTGGATTTACATGTATAGGATGTACGTTTCCTATATTGGCAAGTTTAGGTATGTTATCTTCTCTAATTAGTCTAATGTTACCGATATCAATACTAATCATGTTATATATTATAGATAAAAAGTTATCCGAAATAGAGCATCAAAAGCTAAGATGTTAATAAACATAATCTGTTTTATCTTTACTATCATATACTTTAATACCACTATCTTCGATTACCTTTCTTAATCTATCCGAATATTCGTATTTCTTCTCTCTTCTTAACTCATTTCTAAAATCAGACAAATTGTTTAATAGTTTATCAAGTTTTACTTTAGAATTTTCATCTATTTTTAATCCAAATATAAATAAAACATCATTAAAGAATTTTAACAATATATGTTTCGATACCGTATCTATCTCTATTCTATTTATATAAGATATAAGTTCTAATAAACTAGCTAATGCTGCTGGTGTATTAAGATCATTATCCATCTCTTGATAAAATTTATCTATATAGGTTTCTATATTAGTTTTAATATCTTGATCTTGTGCTATTTTAGTCTCTAAATTTCTAATTTTAAGATAAGCTTCAGAGATTGTCATGTAATTATTTTTAGCTTGATTAAGAAGATTATCAGAATAATCAAGAGGACTTGAATACTTAGATGAAATGAACATCATTCTAACATACATAGGATTTGTCTTATCTAATACATCTTTTATAGTTATAAAATTACCAAGACTTTTGCTCATCTTTTCTCCATTTACCGTTAGAAACCCTGTATGTATCCAATAATTTGCAAATTTCTGACCAGTATAGCATTCGCTTTGAGCTATTTCATTTTCATGATGTGGAAATATAAGATCTTGAGCACCACCATGTATATCTAATGTACCTTGAGAATACTTTAAGGCCATAGCACTACATTCTATATGCCAGCCTGGTCTACCTTGTCCTAATACCGATTTCCATACATAATCATCTGTGTATTTCCATAAAGCAAAATCAGCAGAATTTTTCTTACTAGGATCTGGTTCTATTCTATGTCTATTAATTTCTTCTAAAGTCTGCTTAGATAACTTACCATAATTCTTAAAACTGGTAACATCGAAGTATATACCGGAAGATGTTCGATAAGCATGACCTTTTTCAATCAAAGACAATATTATTTTTTCTATATCTTCTATATGATCAGAGACCTTTGGATAAAGATCGGCAGGAATTATGTTTAGCATATTGAAATATTCTAAAGCTTGATCATGATAATATTTAGCTATCTCTAGAGGATCTTGTTTAGTTTCCTTAGCTTTTTTTATAAGTTTATCATCTATATCGGTAATATTTTGAATATGAAATATCTTGTAACCTTTGTGTATTAAATATCTTTTAAGTATATCAAATGCCACATATGTTCTAGCATGACCAAGATGTGCATGATCGTATGGAGTAAGACCACATATATACATTACTACTCTATTAGGCCTAATTGGGACAAATTCTCTTAAAGATTTCGTATAACTATCGTATATTTTCATATCGGTAAATTCTTCAATAGACCTTTACTTTTTAAATATTCTACTTCTAGCTTTTTATATTGCCATACAATATCTCCTCTCTCATCTCCTTGTACTTCCCAAGGTTTTACTAAGACTAAATCGCCTTCTTTTACCCAGAATTTACTCTTCATCCTACCAGGTATCCTACATACTCTCTCTTTTCCATCTTCACAATAACAAACCATTCTAGCTGCACCTAATTCTGATATAACTATTGCAAACAACTCACCATTAGAAGGCATTTTAATATCTTTTATAGGTTCTTCTGTCATCGTATCACTCTAGAAGCTCCACATATCTCACAGACTAAAATTTTTCCATCCTGTATATGCGTATCAAATCCTTTACATTCGTGACATCTAATGTATAACTCTACAAAAGAATTAATCTTAGTCTTAAGTATAGCTATCTGTATTTTTCTATGTATACTTATATAATCATTATCATCGTCAATAGGGGCCCCTAATTCTTTTTTGAAAAATCTTATCATAAACATCCTGTCTCTTCTAAACACTTCGACAAATCTATTGAAGTTTTTCCATATTGTAACAGAACCTTGATATATTATTTCTGGTTCAGGAATTTCAAATCTATTACCAGTGCCCCTTTTACTACCTAATATTTCATATAATCTATCTAACATGGTATGATAATCGCTATTCATCTAATTCTTATTATATGAAAACATTTAAATAATTATACCCTAGCATTTGATCTATTGCTATTGTAGCATAACTACCAGAGGTTAAAGAAAATTCTATACAATTAGAACTTGACAGATCTTTAATATACTCGATGATATTTCTAGTAGTACCTTTAGCATTTAAATATGGAAGAGTCTTCATTTTAAACATATCTTTATTTATCTCTAAACTATCCATTAATTCCTTCTGATATTTATTAGGTTCTACATCCCATCCTATAATAGTCGTCTTATCTATTATATCTTGACAATCATATCTCATATCTAATTCTTTATTGAAAATATAAGATTGTACAGAATGGATAAACATTAATGAAATGTTTCTAGGTAATCTTTTCCATACACCTTCTGGTAGATATCTATTTCTAAGACTTAATATCATTCTTTCGTGTTTCATATACTTAGGAAATTCTCCTTTATTTCTAAACTCTTCATCTTCTCTCTTTTCATATAGATATACATCTAAAGCTTTATCTAAATTGCCTTTTAATAATTCTATACCTACTTTAACATTTATCATATCTTTTCCAAATCTCTGAATTCCAAAATAGTTTAAGAATTTCCCTGAACTTTCCTCTATTCCTTTTAATATTTTATCTATCCAGTCCCCGCATATTTTAAATCTATTTCCAGATAAATCTCCTATTTGAATTCTTTTACCATAACCAACTTCTTTAAGATATACATCTTTAGGTATTTTATTCAATTTTATTTTACTACTAATAAGCTGATATGTCGTTGCTCTCTTATCTTTCATACCTGCAAAACCTATATCTCGAAATCTTAGATTATTCATCTTGGCCAATTTATCTATCAACATATCTGTGGCCCAGTTTACTTTTTTCATCACGTATATTACATTATCTCCAAAACCATCGTTAACATAATTTTCATCTACTATTTTTCCTGTTTTATCTATTTCATATACTGTAAAATTATCCCAATCTAATCTTGGATTAGCAATCTTCTTACTTGTAAAAAATCTCATAATAAGCGATGTTGTTTAAAACCACTTTTAATTTGATCATCGTTATAACCTAAAGAAGATAAAATACTGGTGATAGCTGGTAGTAACTGATGTTCTATATAATACTCTGGATCGTATTTTAGATTGTTCTTCAAATAAAGTTCTAAAGGTTCTGCTTTATCTGCTATTCTTCCTTGTCTATCTACTATAATATAGCGTATTACTCTATTTAATAAAGATTTCTCGTCCCAACCAGCATCTACTAGTTTTTTAGCAGCAGCTACTTCTGGCATAACTCTCTGATAACTTCCTATTTTTTTATATAATCTATTGTATATAACAAGCTTCTCGTAATCTATCTTATGATTTCTTATATCATCTATTAGATTTTTCACATATTCAATGGCCTGAGACGGATTATTATCTATTAATATCATCTTTAAAACTTGCTGTTGTGCTTCTCTAGCTAATTGACACCAATCTCTTCTTAAAAGCTCAAATCCCCTAACTTTGATTTTACCATCTTTTGATAATAAAGCATATTTTTTCTTTGCCCCTATCTCTTCATCTCTCTTAGCTACAAATAGTCCTCTAACATATAGATCTTCTAATTCTAATCTCATCATACCTTCTAATTTATTATTAATTCGATCTAAAAATTCATATACATCATTTTCATCTTTATAAAGTAAAAACACAGAATCAGTATCTGCGTATATAACTTGAAATCCAGATTGATTAGCTATGCTAATTACATTTTTAATCATCTCTCTGCCTATTTGAGTGACCTTCTCTGCACCTTCTTTGATATAAAACCTAGATCTTCGATATGCCATATAACCATAAAATGAATTAGCTAGTATTTTCAATGCTTGGACCTTAGCTTCAAGACCTGGATCTTTACGTTCTCTTAATATGGCCTTGTAACTTAATCTCTGTTCTATGATATTCTTAAGTATAGACGGTATTAGACCTAATGGACTTTTAAGAAATTCTCCATCTTTATACGTATAATAATCTATGTTATTACTTACGATAATTGAAGGATACATACTTGCAAAATCTAAAACAGCAATATTATTATATACACCTGGATTAGGAGTTAAAACATATCCTCCTTGATAACTATCTTCTTCTCGATACTCTTCATCAGGTATTATAAATTTATCATATCCTTCTGCTATGATTAAGTTTTCAACTATTTTAGAAGAATACGACCTAATTAGATCTTGAAGATACATCTTAGATAGATTAGACAATTCCAATATTAGGGGAAGAAATTTTTTATATATTCTATCTGTGGCCTTAGCATCAGATAGATTATAAGCTATTACACTTTTCTTATCTCTATCCCATATTTCCCAGAGTCTCTCTCGATCAAGCTCTATTTTCTTTTCATTAAATATTTTATAGTATACATGTGATAAAGAGTATTCATCAAGATCTAGCAATGAGAATTTCGACATCAAATTTATCAAATTGTAAACATCGAATATTATTCTACCAGGTATTATATTCGATAATACGGGTAAATCGTATCTTGAGATAGAATTGATATCGATATTGTTCAGTTTTGCCCGCTTTAACAGATATGGTAAATCGAATTCTTCTATGTTATAGCCAACTAATATATCAGGATCATAAGCTCGGATAACATCAAAGAATTTACTTATCAACTGCCCTTCATCTTCTTCTGAGATAACTTCTTCTCTACCTTCGTATACATAAGCTATAGATATTATTTTATCATGATTTGGATCTGGGAATCCTCTTCGATTGTATACTTCAATATCAAATGTTAAAGACGTTATATCGACAGGTTTATAATTTGGATATAATTTGTTATCATTTATATATCTAAGTTTTGGACTAAGTTTTCTTTCGTATATAGGATTATTACTATCTATAGTTAGACTAATCTGTTCCATACCTTTCCATAGTTTCACCACATCTTTACCTTGAGCATATCCATATTGATATATTATCTTAGGAACTCTAATATAATGATCTCTATAGAATACGTATATTTCTTGCTCAGAATATCTATCTTCTATATGAAGAATCATTTTATGTAATCTCTAAAAGGACGAATTGATTGTTCTCTTACATTTATAACATCTATTTCTGTCATACACATCTGATCTGATAATAATGATACAGGTATAAGATAATCTACTGCGTTTGCTAATGGAGGGATGGCATTCAATATATCTCGTGGATTTTTGATATTATTACATATAGACCTATCTCTTGTTAATCTAGCAACATTGAGAATACAATTGTTGTAATTATCTAACATAAACAACATTCTCGATACATCGGCCATAGTCTTATCAAATGATAATAACACATCTTGAAATCCAGGTTTATCTGCTTTATCAATTGCATCGTACATTTTTTTACACAAATCTAAAGCTTGACCTTCATTTCCTATTGCAGCTTGATAATAAGCTTGTTCTTTATAACAATTCGTTATCATACTTATATCTTTATACATTGAACAGTCTTTTGTAAATTGACTAGGTTGTATACATCCAAGTGTAAATAACAATATTATTATTGCGATCTTCATCTTATCCCATAATATTTATCGAAATACTTTAAAATATCTTTATGGTTCACGCCCAGTCTTATATAAGATATGACTTCTCTATTCTTGTTTTTCATTACCACTGTTGAAATTAAACCAAGATTTTCTAGTTCATTAAGATAATGTTTAAACCATTTTAGACTTTTCGCCTTTCTTCTAAAAGCATTCTCTGAAATTTTTACATAATTATTAAACACATCCGATATAGATATTAGATCGTTGATAGTACTGTTAAATAAATCTTTGGGCAATGTTGAATACATCTTAGCTATAGTATACATTACTATCTGCATATTAATTGGTAATGATTTTAAAGTCTCGGCCACAATATCGAATTCTATTGATTCTAAAGCTTTATCCACATGCAATTCTTCAAATTTATTAGCGTTTTCATTCTCTGCAATTTCCAGAGCTCTCATTAGTATTTTTAAAGCGTATCTAGCATCACCACTTTCTGATGCTGCTATTGCTGCTATTTTAGATAATGCTGCTTTATCGTATTCTCCTTCTATAGCTATCTTAATCCTATCTTCAAGTATATCTATAAGTTGATCTGCAGAATATGGACTAAAAAACATCTCTTTTTCGTTTAAAGATGATAAAGTCCTAATATCGAGTCTTGACTTGAGTTGTATTGAATTCGTAATTAATATCATAGCTATGTATACATTACTTTCATCGTTCAATCTTGATAATAGATAAAGTAGCTCATCTATGTCTTTTATAAAATCAACTTCATCTATTGCTATTAATAAATTTTTGGATCTATTTCTAAGTTTATCTATAAAATATGACATAGGTAATCCTAATCTATCTTCTTCATATGTCAATTTAGACAGTATTCTATAAGTAGTATTGTAAAATCTACCATTTAAATATTCCATATCTAGATTTTTAACATCGGAATTCTTCATCGTATATTTAATTACAGATGTTTTCCCAGAACCAGTAGGACCATATATTATTATATTGGGAATCAATTCTTTTTTATCGAATTTATATATATACGATTTTATAAGTTCAACTTCTTTCTCTCTATGTATTAAAGTCTCTGGTAAGTATTGTGGTGTAAGTACTGTTTTATTGACGATTTTCATCTTCTAAAAATCGTCTTAGATTTTTAAATGCTATAGCTCTATGTGAATACTGAAATTTAAATTCTGGATTTTCAGCTAATGTAAATTGTTCACCTTCTGGTATTAAAATTGGGTCAAATCCAAAACCTTTGCCCCGTTCATAATTTGAAATTGTTACTCTAAGTTTACCTTCAAATAGTCGTATACCTTTATCGTCTATGTAAGCAATTACAGTTCTCATAACACCATTTCTATTGTCTTTATCTTTTAGAAGATCTAATATGCCTTTACAACCTATCTTTTTATATAGCCATACACTGTATTCTCCTGGAAAACCATTTAAAGCATCTAAAAATAGTCCAGTATCTTCTACTATTAGAGGTTTTTTGATCTTACTATAAGCGTATATTGCCTTATACATAGCTATCAATTCTATAGAATCCTGAGGTTCAATTAAATCCATGTTATACCTTTCTAACCAAGGTATTATGATCTTAGCTTCTTCAAATTTATGTTGATTAGATGTAACAAATATCATGTTTAACTTTTATAGCAACACTTTTAAACTATAATGGTTTTATAATAATGATGAGAGAATATCTTGGACCAGTAGCTTTGACAACATCTATGCTAATCTTTATCGTTTCTACTCAAAATCCTCGTATTGATAATTTGAGAATAACTGAAAAAAGTGCATTACATATTACATTAGAATATACTTATCCTACAGATAATAGGAATTATCTTATAGCTGTTTTCAATAGCGGGGGAAGTTTTGGTTTTAGAAGATATGGAGAAAATTGGAGAGTGTTTGGCGAATACATTGTAAAGAAATCAAAAGATTATGGATTTGAAGGAGAAGTAGTATTACCTTCGACTTACCCAAATTCTCCTTATGTTATTGTAAAAAATAAAACTACATGGAAATCAAGTAGACCGAGATACAAATATTATGAATACGATCTAGAATTTTTTACAATATATTCAAATATTCAATTAAATCTTGAAACTTTTAAGATATTTGATGAGCATCTAAAATTATTGGCCAGAAAACATGGTAAAAAAATAAACAAATTCTCAATTATATATCTAAATATAGATATACCAAGTGTGATAATAGGTGATAGAATGATACTTGGTAAACCTTCTATTGTACAATTGCTTCATGAATTTGCCCATGTATTTAGCTTATATAACAATACTGAAATAATAGAAAAGCTTGGGTATTTGTTTAAAGAAGCTGGAAAATTTGCTGAAAATGCTAATATGGATACACATATAGGGCATCCTCATTCAAACATATCTGAATTATTAGCTAGTATAATAACAATATACGTTATGGGCAAACTTCCAAATATGAATGAAGAAGAAAGAAAAGCTTTAGATTACATATCTTCATTCTATATGTTAGATGAACTAAGGATGAGACTTTATGAAATTACTGGCGAGAGGCAGTGAAAGTTACATTTATATTGTTGATAACATAGTATTGAAGGATAGAATAAGAAGAGAATACATGGAAGAATCTCTAGATCAATTTCTAAGAAAAACTAGAACTACTAGCGAATATAATATACTGTCTAAGCTATATGGAAATATTATGGTGCCAAAAGTTTATAATAAATACGATTACAGTTTTGAAATGGAATTCATAGATGGAGATCATCCAACATTAGATCGAGATACTGCAAGATATATTGGGAAAACACTTAGAAAATTACACGACTTGGGAATAATACATTACGATTTATCAATATATAATTTGATAGATGACGGTGAAAATCTATATGTTATAGATTTTGGTCTAAGTTTTCGTAGTAATAAAATAGAAGATAAGGCCATTGATATATTAGTTGGGATTTCACAAGCTATAGATTATGAACAAGAGATATTGGAAGCATACGCTGCAGATCAGAAGATTATAGATAGAATTAAGATGATAAGGGCAAGGGCAAGGTATGCTAATATATGAATTACTTGTCTTAATATTAGGTATAGTTATCTCTATGATAATCTTAAATTACAATCTACCTAAAATAGAATTAGATCAAGATCAAATAGAATTCAAGTACTATTATAGTTCGTGTTTAAATAAAACTTACGGTAATGTATACTCTGTAAGATATGAAAAATTAATAAGAATATATTCTAAGGAAATCTTCATAATCGAATATGAGGATTGTTGAGCTTTTAATATCGGGCATTATAATCATAAACATTCTATATTCTCTATTTTATTATATTTACAATTATCTAGAGTTTGAACTTAAAAGATATGAATTGATTAAAATTAAAATATATCTATTGGAAGTTAGCGATAGATATATAGATAAATATGGTTATGATTTAGAAGGAGAAAGTGTATACGAATATTTAGGTAAAATCGTGAATATAAGATTATCGCCAGTAGGAAGTTATTGTATTTATAGAATATTGCGAATTCAAGATATTCCTAAACAGGTATTTTTCTGCATAGATTAAAAAAACTTAATGTAATTATATGAATATGACACAATTATTATATCTTGACGATAGTTATCTTAAAGAGATTAAGGCGAATGTTATAGAATGCAAAGATAACAAGGTAATATTAGATAAAACGATATTCTATCCTACTGGGGGCGGTCAACCACATGATACAGGGCATATTGATGATAGAAAGGTAATAGATGTATATAAAGA
>CALKCX010000007.1 GCA_938083015.1 uncultured Microcaldota archaeon | reverse complement strand
AACCAATCTATTGTAAATCAAACACCAGGTAATGAAAATCAACAGAATAATCAAACTATTACAAACGAAACAATCATTGTAAATGAGATAACAAACAATGAAAGTCAACAAGATACAGGAAATAGAATAGTAACAGGTAATCAAAATATTGATCAAACGTCTAATGAAGATATGGAAAGAAAGACAACAAGTGTAAACATCATTCCAGAAGATTCAAACATAATCAAAGAACAGGAAACAAATCAAATTACAGAAGATCAATCTAAATCAGAAGAAACATCTACACCTAAAGTTATTACACCATCTATTCCAATCACACCTATTATAGATGCAACCAGAACAATTGTCATGTCACCTTTGACTAATCCATCTTTACTATTATTCATCATTATACCATTAGTATTAATATTTAGAACAGTTAAAATATCTATAATAAACGCAGATAATAATATTGTAATCGCGAAGAATTTATTAGGAAAACCAGTTAAAGGACTTAAAATTATAATTCTAGATCAAGAATACACGACAGATGAACAAGGAATGATAAAAACCAATTTACCAGTAGAATCTAATAACATCAAGATAAAGGGCTTCTGGATAAAAATTTAGAAGCTAGTTTTTAAAAAGTTTAGATAACCTTGTTTTAGCAAGCTTATATGTATCTAAATTAAGACATTCTAATGAACTATGTAAATATCTAACACCATATACCAAAGCTATTGATTTTCTACCCATTCTATATAGTGTAGTAGCATCTGTTACCTCGTATTTTGATTTCGTAATAACTTCCATGTCTGTAATGTTTTTAACTAAATTTACATGATCATCTGTAGCAATATTTCCAGTACCTCCACCTTCAATAGCTATATACCCTAATTTATTTTCTTCTATACCATATCCAGCATGTTGATCAGATTTAGAAAATATCACATCAAGTACTATGTATATAGGATTTTCTATTCTTTTTTCAATAAAATCTAATGTTTTTGTTAATCTCGTTGTTCCCTGCTCTTCTCCATGAGTAAGTATGAAATTGATATTATATTGTTTAGCTAATTCTAATAATAACACAACATTAGCTCTATTATCTAAAGCTCTAGAGTATAGTCTATTCGTACTTTTTATTATTCTATTTTCAAATACAAATGGCCATAATGGTGGTAAATCTAAATCTTCAAACAATTCTATGAAAAGTCTCTCATCATCAGGTTTAGTATGGGGCATTGGACTTGAACCTATTCCATAAATTATCCTATCTTCAAATATACTTTGAAAGACCTTCCCATAGCCCCTTTCCCAAGATATTAACCCCATGGGCAAAGTTCTATATAGATATTTATCATAGCGATTATCTACTACAAACCCGATTTCATCATAATGTGCGAGAAATACTATGTTACTATCCGAATTTAGATGTATTATATTTAAATCTAATTTAGAAACCTCTATATCAAAGCTTTTTATTTTATCTATAAGCTTATCTAAAAACAGATGTTCAAATCCTGTTACTAAAGGCAATTCATTTATAGATTTTAAATATTCTAAATTCATTTTACCACTTCAGATATCTTCTTTCTAATATATTTTCCATCTTCTTCTATATATAAACTTCCAGATTCATTCTCTAAACTATTAACAGCATGTTCAAAGCTTTCAAATGACAGATCTTTTATTCTAGGTTCTAGAAGCTCTCTCTCTACAGAGATTACTCTATAATAACTTGCCCCCATAGCTTGAGAAAATATTTGAAATATTTTGCCAACCTTACCACCAGTCCCAGGATTTATTCCACCTAAATCACCTTCAATAAAATAAAAGGCCGAAACACTTTCTCTTAACTCAGTTCTATGTAACAATTCATTAATATATTGTTCTATATCGTATTTTTGCACTCTACCTTCACGCATTCTATCTTTCTCTCTATCGAATATTGTATTATAAAGCTTCGTTAATTCTTCTCTAATATTGATAGAAAGACCTAAATACTTTAAAATCTCGTATACATATCCTAATATTATAATAGGATATTTAGCTGAATAGAATTGACTATGTTCTATTAATTCTAATAAAGATTCGGCTCTATGTGACGCTTCATATATACCTGGTACGATCAAGCTTAATTGATTATTTCTATCAACTTCTACTCTTAAATCGCTGTTAAGATACCCTATTTCTGTAAGTCTAAAGAATATTGGCAATGATACTGTTTTACCCGGAGTGCTACCATGTAACATTCTTTTATTGAATTCGCCTATACCAGTATGAACAGCACCTCTCTTTATAGCTAGATCTAACATAGCTATTACTGCAGAATCAAATTCTTGATTTGGAAGTACGATTGGATTTATCGTAATATTATTTCTATTTCCTAAATATCTTTCAAGTAGTTTAGTTATAAGTTCTATTGTGGCCTCTACATCAAATACACTCATAGGTTTACCTATCAATGTCCTCTCATTATTAGGAAAAAGTATAGGTATATACATCTTATGACCATTGTATATTTCATATCTATGACTAACACGATCTCTGTAATTTCTAGATACACCTATATCTTGTCTAGGTTCTACTATAAGACTAAAATCTTCTCTCCAGTCTTCTTTACTTCCAGTATATGTTCTTGGTTTATTATATATCGCTGTTGGAACTAATTTATCTATAACTGGAATCATTACAACTCTTTTTCCTTTTTCAGCAAGTTTTATAGCAATTCTAGTAGCATCGTATATATTTTGTAAAGGAGAATCCACTCTTATCTGTTTACTACTAGTTTCTCTATACATTGCCCAAGCTCCCCTACCTTCGAAAACTAATAAATGCACGGGCTCTTTTTGAACCATGTTATTTATTTTTGAAATATGTTTAAATAATTGCCTATTTTTGCCCCAATTTCATCAATATTATAATCTTCATTATACACTTCGACAGCGATATTTAGATTATTCAATTCTTTTCTTATTTTCTCAAGAGCTATCTGTGCATTAGGGCCACCTCTTCTAACTATAACATAAACATTATGTTCTATAAACTGTTTTTGATATTCTTTAATAGCTTTAATGATACCGTCAAATGTTTTAGATACATCTGTAAAGTTTGCAATACCACCGCCCAATACTAATATTTTTGGTTTAGAATTGCTTTTAAACATAGCTTTAAAGAATACTCTAGCGTATTCATAAGTTTCATTCGTAGTAGGATTACCACTATATTCTGCGTAATTTGCAATTTCGTTACCATATCCATGAAGGTATATACTATCAAGAAATACTACACTTGCACCTCCACCAGCTGTCATCAACCATATTCTACCTTGTGGATTTAGTATAGTTAGTTTAAAAGAAGCTCCAGAATTTTTATCCATCTGTTCTATGATTTTTTCCTCTTCGCTTTCTCCTTTTTCAAATGGTTCAGGAAAATCTATCTTCCATTTATTCTTGAAGCTTGCATAATCGTCTAATTCTCCTAACATACCTAATGGGATTATTTTATTATCTACTATACAATATGGATTGATTTCAAGATATGTAAATTCTAGATCTATAAAAAATTTATGTATATTTGGATGTATTTTTGAAATTTGTCCATAAGGTATCCATTCTTCTTTAACAAAATTCCAACTTTCTTCTATATCTACTCCCCCTTTATCGGAATATAACAATCGATCACCTTCTCTTTCAGAGATAATTGCCAAATAGTATTCTTGTTGATGCTCTATATAAGGTTCCACGAGAAAATGTTTTATTACTCCACCATTTACATTCTTACCATAATTCTTATATATAAACTCTTTTACTTCATCATAAGAAAGATTCAAACCTACTAGGCCCATCTTATTTCTTTTATTGAACATTTCATCTACTTTTACCACGTATCTTTTGTTTTTATCTAAATTAGTCAAATCATCGAGATTTGAAATGGCCAATCCTTCGTATTTTTCTCCAAAGTAATTGTAAAACATCTTTTTTAGATCGTACTCTCGGATTCTCCTTCTCATACAATTTGAATAACGTTAAACGTTTAAAAAATTCTCATAATTTTTACACTAAAAGTTTAAAAAATTCTCTTAGTATTACAATATATGTATATCTTAATATTGATCATTCTAAGTTATAGTATATCTTTAATAAGTCCTTATGAGCAAAAACTTCAAGACGGCGCTGTTATATATTTGACTACTTATCCAAATATACCTTTGGTATTGGAATTTGATCCTAAAGTAGGAAAAGATAGTTATGATGTATACATCATCGATTTACCAGAAGGTTGGGCAACAAATCCATTGTCTAGATTTCAAAATCCAATTAGAATACTAATAACGCCTTCTGATAATTCATTAGGAGAATATATAATACCAATAACATTTATAGATGAATATGAAATTAATCCTTTGCCAAATATTACTGTATTTTTATATGTAAACGTATCTAGAGATATGTATAGAGTATACGTCGATAAGGATATTCAAGGAAACTTTAGGCAACCAGTACGATTTAATGTTAGAATAGATAGTAAAACTCCGAATACCTATATAATATCTGCAAAAAGCTATAATAATAGATTTTTTAGAGAAGTTTATGTTAAAAGCAATTTTACGCAACAAATAGAATTCATATATCCTTTTGAAAGCATATTTCAAATAGATATAGAGGTAAAACCTAAGTATTCTAAAACTATGAATTATCAAACTATTGTAAATGCCACTATAACAGGAGATATATTTAGAGACTTTGAAGCCTATAGATATGGTGGTTTACTATTTTTTCAATATAATTCAATCGTTGCCAGTATGGTCAATCTTATCTATCAATTCCTTAACAGATAGATGAAATTTTTCAAGCATTCTAAAATTCCTTCTCATAAGATTATTTAATATTCCGACTAATTCTTCATCGATTATCAATTTATTGGTCGGTGCGGCAAAATGCACATTTCCAATTATCTCAATCATATAACCTACTCTGACTTTAGACATTCCTCCTCTTTTTATACCTACCGATCTAGCTAATTTTATTATAGTCTCGGCCATCTCTTGATCTTGGGCAATTATATGTAATATAAAAGGTTCTACTCTAAGCCATACATTCTTAGCTCTTGGTATATTCTCTATATCAGAAAAAGATATATAATCGTGAAATGTAAGATATTTTTCGCTATCTATCTTTTTACCTCTATCTATTAATACTAAAATTCTACCAGAACAGCTTGAGGTTGTAAACAGTTTATCTATACTGTTTAAATCTTTAAGAAGTTCAATTATAGGTCTATCTATTTCATCGTTTTCCAAATAATATTTTAATTTATTCAAAGTAGCTTCTTTCTTAGTTTTGAAGCTCATTTTCTATTATGTTTATCATTACATCGGCCTTAATAAGACCTATTAGTTTTTTATTTTTATATATTATTGTAGGGTATTCTGTTATATTATATATATTTGCCAAGTATTTACCTAGTCCGTCTAATTTACCATCAAATGAATATATTCTAATTACTTTATTTTTGGCCTTTAATCTTGATCTTACTTCAGACAGCTCAAAACCTTGATAATAGCATTGTTCACATGGAGAAGATATGTTATTGTAATAGAAGTAAATTATGTAATCGGCGGATATATTGCATTTTTCCACTCCTGTTTTTAATATTAGATAATCTCTATATTGGTATTCAAAATATAAATTCTTCAATGCATCATTTACCCTATTTTGATTCTCTAAGTATTCTATTCTTTGACCTAATTTCCAACTACTTTCTTCTAATTTAGGAAAGAGATAGTTAAACAATGAACAGAATTCTTCGTTGTTTGCTAAGGCCTGTAATAATCCTAATTTTGAACTTAAGTCGTTTAATCTTTCAGTAGTATCATCGTTTAACATCTTTGTGTGTACCCACCCTATCATAAGACCAGCTATGAATACGAGAAATACTATTACGGTTGCCATGTAAAAACTTAACGTATCTATAGGTCTCATCTAGTTTCCCACCTATTGCCTTGTACTGTAAGTTCTTTGTAAATTACAAACGCCCATACTAAAAACCATGCCCATCCAAATATTATCATAAATCCTATGAAATCGAATATTTCCTTTATCTTAACTTTTTGCTCATTAGCTTTTTCTCTAAGTACGTTTATCATGAATATCTGCCATGGTAATAGTATAATCCAAAATACCAATGTAGATATGAGAAAATGATCTATGGATAAAAACATTACCTCTGGACCTAAACGAAAGAACCATATATAATTGTCTATTATAAATAAGAATATTGTTAAGAAAAATGTTATAAATGGTATAAAAAATATCAAATCTGTAACGTATCCAAATATAAATAAATTGCCCCATTTTGGATTAAGTAAATCTCTATGCTTTAACCTATTCCATATTCCACCTCTTATCCATCTTACTCTTTGTTTTACAAGTTTATTTAAACTATCTGGAACACGAGTGTAAGCAAAGGCATCTAAAGTTGCCATTATTTTATAACCGGCCTTTTGCAATTTTAAAGCTATTTCTTGATCTTCTGTAAGACTATTGGTATCGAATAACCCTACTTTCATAATAGCTTCTTTTCTAAAAGCACTTAATCCACCAGGAGTCACATATATACTATCGAATACCTCTAGTATACGTCTATATACGAGTATTATATCGTATTCTATTGATTGCCATTTAGTCAATGGTCTATCTGGATTTAATACTCTTACACTACCTGTTACTGCTGCTACTTGGGGATCGTCAAAATAAGATACAAGTTTAGCAGGAGCATCTTTATCTATTATGCTATCAGAATCTATTGTAATTATAATTTCACCATTCGAGTTAATTATACCTAAATTCCTAGCTGATGCTGCTCCACCATTATCTTTTCTAATAATCTTTATATTAGAATATTTTTTAGAATATTCTTCCAATATTTGAGCTGTTATTGGATTATTCGATCCATCGTCTACTACGATTATTTCATATTTATCTTTAGGATATTCTATGTTTTCTATAGAATCTAAACATAGTCTTAGATCATCTCCTTCATTATAGACAGGTATTACAAAACTTATATACTTATCGTAACTTTTCTTTGAATCTCTTAAAACTGTATCTTGGGCAGAGATAAGTTTGTATATGAATACAAAGCTAAGTATAAATACTATAAAAAATGAGATTACTGCTAATACATATCTAACAGGTTTAGCTATGTTAAATAATATAATTAATACTATAGCTAATACTATGGCGAATAGAAAAAGTCTAACATAGATTTTCTCGTTCTTCATCTTTTTTCACACTTTTCAGCTTTACAAAGTTTTCTCTTTCCATTTCTTCAAGTTTCTGTCTTATCTGCTCAATATCTCTCTCTATTTTAGGTATGACAACATATTGTAAAGAATTTACTCTTATCTTAGTCTTTTTAATCTCTTTTAAAATATACTTTAGACCTGCTGTTATCTCTGCCGTATCTATTATTATGTCTAATAATCTTCGACTTTTTATACTTAATTCTCCTAAAGATATAGATCTAAGAAATGGATAATAAAATTCTTTATCTTTCTTCTCATAGATCATCTTAGGTATTTTTACCCCCATGATATTCCTATATCTTATATCTAATCTATATTCTAATCGGTTATAATTTGCTATTGCATCTAACTCAGCATAGGTGAATTCTTCTGATACTAATCTTGATAATTTTCTATTCAAACTTACTAATTCATCTATTTGTGCATATTTCTCTTTAAATCGTTTCATCAATTCAAATAATTGAGATATTAAAACATCTAGTTTTCTCTTAAGAAGAGAATATCCTTTCTTAGCTAAGTTTAATCTGTTTTTCAATCTTAATAATTCCATTCTCGTATATTGTATTTCATCCCTTGACATATTTTCTTAAATACCTCTCAATTTCTTCAGGTTTAACTTTTTTCAATTCAGATTCAGGTAATATAGATAACAATTCCCATCCTAACTCTAGACTTTTCTCTATATCTCTTCTCTCATTCTTTCCCTGTGCTATAAACCTATTCTCAAATAAATCTGCAAATTTTAAATATTTTCTATCATTTTCTGTCAATGAATCTTCTCCTACAACAGATGCCAATGCCCTTAAATCTCTACCATTTGCATAAGCAGCATATAATTGATTACTAACATTCTTATGATCTTCTCTAGTCTTATTCTTTCCTATACCATTGTTCATCAATCTACTTAAACTTGGTAATGGATCTATAGCAGGGTATAGATTTTTTCTATTTAATTCTCTACTAATAACTATCTGACCTTCTGTTATATAACCTGTCAAATCAGGAATAGGGTGTGTTCTATCATCACTAGGCATAGTAAGTATTGGTATTTGAGTAACACTACCTTTTTTACCTACTACTATTCCAGCTCTTTCATATATAGTTGCAAAATCCGTATACATATAACCAGGGTATCCTCTTCTACCTGGAATCTCTCTTCTTGCTCCAGATATCTCACGTAAAGCTTCAGCATAATTAGTCATATCTGTTATTATGACCAATACGTGCATATCTTTGTAAAAAGCAAGATATTCAGCAACTGTTAATGCTAATCTAGGTGTTAACAATCTTTCTATAGCAGGATCATTTGCTAAGTTTAAAAACAATACGCTTCTATCTATTGCACCTGTTCTTTCAAAATCTTTTCTAAAGAAAAATGCTTCATCATATGTAATACCTACTGCAGCAAATACTACTGCAAAGTTTTCTCCTTTAACATTGGCCTGTCTAGCTATTTGAGCAGCAAGATCATTATGAGGCAATCCTGCACCTGAGAATATTGGTAATTTCTGTCCTCTTACAAGTGTATTCATCACATCTATTGTAGATATTCCTGTTTCTATAAAATCATTTGGAGGTCTTCTAGAGAATGGATTTATAGGTTCTCCATTTACATTTAATTTTAATTCTGCCCGTATTATACTTCCATCTAAAGGTCTACCAAAACCATCAAACGTCTTTCCCAATACTTCGTCACTAACTCCAAATAGCATAGGTTCGCCTGTAAAAGCTATTGTAGCATTTCTATTCAAATTTATCGTACTTCCGAATACTTGAATTACAGCTATATTGCTTCTGGCCTCTAATACTTGTCCTTTCACTTTTTCTCCATTTTCTTTAGTTATTTCGACTATTTCTCCATATCTAACTGGATGTTCTACTTTTACAAACATAAGAGGCCCGGTAATATCTTGAGTAGATCTATATTCTATCATATTAAAACACCTCTATCATATTAAGTATCTTTTTAATATCATCTATATTTGCGAATTTCATCCTAGCTATACTTTCTGTAATCTGATTAGATCTAAGTTCTGATAAGCTTCTACCTTGTTCTAATAACATAATACCTTTGTTATAATAATTAACTATTACTTTGACCATCAATGCTTGTTTTTCTAAACTAGAATAGGCATCTATTTCATCAAAGGCATTTTGTTGTAAGAAATCTTCTCTTATCATCTTACCTATTAATAGTATAAATTGCTCTTTTTCAGGCAAAGCATCAGGACCAACTAATTGCACAATCTCTTGTAATTCAGCTTCTCTCTGTAATATACTAGATATCAAGGATAGATTCTTAGGAAACTCTTGATCTATATTATTTTTATAGTATTCATAAACTACGTTTTTGTATAAAGAATAACTTCTAAGCCAGTTTATCGATGGGAAATGTCTTCTCTGGGCAAGAGATGCATCTAGAGCTAAGAAACCTTTTACTACTCTAAGAGTATTCTGAGAAACTGGTTCTGATAGATCTCCTCCTGGGGGGGATACTGCACCTATGATAGTAATACTTCCATCTTTATTTGCCAATGTCTTTACTCTACCTGCTCTTTCATAGAATTCAGCTATTTTCTTAGATAAATACGATGGATATCCTTCTTCACCAGGCATTTCCTCTAATCTTCCAGAAATCTCACGTAAAGCTTCTGCCCATCTACTTGTAGAATCGGCCATTAATGCAACATCATACCCCATATCTCTAAAGTATTCTGCTATAGTAACACCTACATATATACTTGCTTCTCTTGCAGCTACAGGCATATTTGAGGTATTGGCAATTAATACAGTTCTATTCATAAGAGCATTTCCTGTTTTTGGATCTTTAAGATGAGGAAATTCTACTAATACTTCTGTCATCTCATTTCCTCTTTCTCCACAACCTATATATACGACAATATCAGCATCAGAATATTTTGCTAAACTTTGCTGCGTAACTGTTTTTCCAGATCCAAAAGGACCAGGTATTGCTACAATTCCACCTTTAGCTATGGGGAAAAGACTATCGATTATTCTTATACCTGTTATAAGAGGAGTTTCAGTAGGGTATTTCTCTTTTACAGGTCTAGGTATTCTAACTGGCCATCTCTGCATTAAATACAAATCTTTAATTCCTTCTGATGTTTTAACATGACCTATAGGTTCATCTACTTTGTATTCTCCATCTTTTAAATCTATTTCACCTGTATACGGAGACAATATATAATGTTTTATTGAAGGAGTTTCCTGCACATACCCTAATATATCGCCGACTTTTACTTTATTACCAGAATGGGTTTTTTCAAATACCCATTTCTTCTCTCTATTTAGAGAAGATACATCTATACCTCTTCTTATAAATACGCTTTTCGTACTTTCATATATTCTATCTAATGGTCTCTCTAGTCCATCGAATATTGATCCAAGTAATCCAGGACCAAGTTCTACAGAGAGAGGTTGAAATGTCCTTTCAACAGGTTCTCCGACTTTTAGACCTACTGTATCTTCATAAACTTGTATTATAGCTTTATTTCCCCTAATTTCTATTACCTCACCTATTAATCTCTCTTCTCCTACTCTTACTATTTCATACATAGAAGCATCCATCTCTGCTACAACTACAGGTCCGGAGATTTTAACAATTCTACCTTTCATCATCTCAACACCTCTATTCCAAGAGCATCTTTTAGTTCTTTTTTAATTTGATCAATTTCATTTAAATAAACTATTATTGCTTTTGATTTATTTATATAGAATTTACGTACTTCTTTATCGATATCAAATTTATCATCTATTATTAATAACCCCATGTTTTCATCCATCAATAATTCTTTAAGTTTCTGATTGAATTCTTGATTATCGTTTACTATATTTATATCTACTAAACCTGCTATATAAAAACCTATGCAAAAATCTTTATCTCCTAATACTCCAATCTTCACGATTGATCACCCTATTTATATATCTTCTTTCTCTATCTAGAAGTTTTAATATTATATAAGCTTTGCTCATACTCATCCACGTTCTCGGATATACTTTTTTATATTTTTCATATATAATTTCGTTTAATTTCTGCTCTGCTATAAAGAGATCTTCTTCTATCTTTATCTCTCTTAATACCAAAGATTCTGAGTAATTCATTATTCTCTTTCCTATGTATTTCTCTATAAGATATAACCTATTTGCCAATTCTATTTTGACAACATCTCTAAGTTCTTCAAACATCCCTGCTATTTTATACTTAGCTTCTATTACAAATCTATCTATAGATTCGGATATATTCGTAAAATCTTTTACTTGATCTATTTTTACATATCTTCCAAATGTCGTAATCTTTAAAAATCCGATAACATTGTTTATTCGTCTATATTCTTTGATTAGATATTCTTTATTATCCAGAAATGATACTATCTTCGGATGCTCTATTTTTCTGTATTTTTCATCTAACATTATAAGAATGTTTTTTGATTCATATTCAGCTATCATGTATATTAGTTTATCTAAGCTTATATGCTTTCGAATTCTATTAATTACATCGTTAAATCTTTTGAATAGAGCTTTTTCTATCGTCAATTTTATACTATCTCTATAATCCATGTAATCTCGATAATGGGTTTTTTTCAACATCTCGTATATTGTAGATATAGATTCTGCTTTAGATATCTCTTGAAGAAAAGAATCATTTAAAAAACCAGATCTTATTGAACTAAGATAGGCATTTAAGTATTCAATAGAATTCATATTTGATCTAATAGTTTATCTATATATTTATATAATATCCTTCTCATATCCATGTTTACATAATAGCTTTTACCTATAGGTCTGTATATAAAACCAAATTTGATCTTAGCATCTTTTTTAGCTCCTTCTATATTTAAATACTCGGGAACTATAATTTCTTCATAATCAAGATTTAAAATTATATCTCTAAGTTGTGCCGAATAGTTATCTTTCATATATTCTAATATTCTATCTATCTGCTTTTCAATAAACTCTTTTTTTCTCTCATTCAATTCTCTTTCTAGTTTATTTTTTAAATTTCTAATCTCTTCTTCTTTCTTTTCTATTAATTGTCTTTCAAATTTTAATAAAACGTCTTCTTTCTCTTTCTTCCAATTTTCTATTAGTTTCTGTTTTTCAAATTCTAATTTTACTTTATAATTCTCTAAATCTAATTCTAATTCTTCTCGTTTTTTATTTAATATTTGATCATCTATCATTACAATCTTTGTAATATTAGGAATGAGATCACGAATCCTAATAACAATATAGTTTCAGGAATTACTATATATAATAGCATATCTCCTTTAAGTTCAGGTCTTTCTGCTAAAGTAGCTGCAAAAGCAGATCCAATCTTAGCTTGAGAATAACCTGCAGCTATAGCTGCTAGTCCAACTGCTAAACCTGCACCTATGGCCAACATACCTGCATCAGATCCTGCCATAATTAATCCAGTTGTCTGTTCTGCCATCTTTGTTCACCTTTGACTTTATTTATTGAAAATACGTTTAAAAATCTTCCCCCTCCTTCAAAGAATTTAGATCTAAATTCTACAATATTAAGCCTGCCTGCCTGAATAGATCCTTCGAGTATAACTAATAATATGTGTAATAGATGAAATACTATAAAGAATATCAATGAAAATAGATCTGGTAAGAATAATCTATTGATAAGACTAGCTAATATTACACCTACTATTCCTAGAATTGCCAATCTAACATAAGAGATAAGATTTGAAAGTATACTAGGCAATTCGATAATTCCAAGTATTCCCTCTTCTTTATACAATATTAATATAGCTATGATTATAACAATGTAAAACCATTCTGAGAAAATACCTAATAAGTATAAAGCTAAAACATTTAATAGGATTAACCATGCTATTGATGGTAATACATGATCAAGATGCTTTATATGTTTTTTAATATTCAATATATAAGCTAATGTTAAATGAATATACCCGATTATCAATGAGAAACCAAGATATTCTATAACATGATCTCCTCTGTGAAATAAAGTAAATCCTAATAATTCAAATCCAGCGAATTCATTGAATATAATTCCAAAGATAATACTCCATACGCCCCCCATAAACCATAACTTGGCCATTCCATTAAATATTCCTTGCTTAAATCTACTTTCCACGTATTTGGCCAATATCATTATTATTATTCCATATATAACATCACCTACTATAAAACCGAACATTATTGGAAATAGAAGATAATATAGTAAACTTGGATCTATATCTTTGTAATTAGGTATGCCTCCAAAAGAATAGGAAACTGGTTCTATAGGTTTTACATAATCAGGATTATTAATGTAAACTACAGGTGAATCTTCTAATTTTTCATATATAATATAAATATCATCATTAAATTCTCGTTTTATTTCATCTAATAAGCTAAGATTTTTCTCAGGTATGTAACATTCTATTAGTCCATATCCCTCTCCTTTACCAATTAATTTTGCAACATTCTCTCTTTCTAAGTATACCATAATTGAGAATTTAACATCTTGAAGATATTCGTCAGATTCTATTTTTTCTATTTCATCGTTTATACTTATTATTTCCTTATTTATCTCTTTTATTCTATTTCTCATCTGCATTAGCTCTTCTTTACTATTAGGTACATATAGTATCTCGGCTTTATCAGGTAATTCTACTTTTTGTCCAGTTTCAGTTAGAATAAATACTATAAGCTTATTATCAGG
The DNA here is from genome assembly GCA_938083015.1 of uncultured Microcaldota archaeon. Classification (GTDB taxonomy): domain Archaea; phylum Micrarchaeota; class Micrarchaeia; order Anstonellales; family J096; genus JAADEL01. The sequence continues at coordinate 26,045 of CALKCX010000007.1, read as the reverse complement.
CAATCTATATACTTCCCAATTCTTCTTATCTTTAAGATCCTTTTCATCTATCTGAAAAGCTATCAATTTATATCCTTCTGGTAATTTATCGTAATTTATATAACTCATTACAAGTTCTGAATCTTGAATATTATCTAATAATCTTTTCTTTTCATCGTTTAATAATTTTGCATTTTTATACAATTCTCTTAATCTTTTAGCTTTTTGTAATACATAATTGTAATCAATACTATCTAATATTTTATTACCAGGTTTGATTGTCTGTAATTCATAATCAAGGTTACTAAGTAAAGAAAGATCATGAGATGGGTCAAATCTTGTATTGATAACAGCTTCTTTAATTTCAACTATTCCTAATTCATGTAATTTTGCTATTAATTTATCTTTTATATGTTCTACGAAAAATATAGCTAATCTATATATTTTTTCTGATTTCATCTAACTCCCTCTTGAATAAAGATAACATAAGATCTGCTATCTGCGAGGGGTCTATTTCTTTAAAATTTATAGATTCATAATACATTATTGTATTCTGAGCTATATTATTGTATTTAATATCCAATTTATGATCTATCTCGATTTTCCTTTGTTCTATCTCTTTATCGATTTCTAATCTTATCTTATTTATCTCTTCTTTATACTCTTTATCCATTGACATCTTCTTTAACTCGTATTCTTTTTCCATAGTTTTTAACTTTTCTTGCAATGTATTTAATCTATCTATAGTTTCTTCTATGCTGTTCACAATTTTTATATTAATAAAACTTTTAAAAATACCTACGCTGGGGGTGGGATTTGAACCCACGAACCCTTTCGGGAAGTGGCTTAGCAGGCCACCGCCATACCGGACTAGGCGACCCCAGCTATTCAATTCATTGATGTTACATCTTTAAATATTTAATGTAAATATAAAAGCATGATCTACGTATTGTTACTTTTAATAATATCAAAAGCAATATATATTGAGCAATTATCTTTTGATAAAAACATATATAAACCTGGAGATGTGGCCATATTATATATAAATGGTGTGATCTTCTATTCATCAATTACAGATCCTCCAAAGAATTTTCAACAAGCTATAATTGAAACCTCGACATCTTTCTATCAATCTATTAGCAATATAGGTAATCTTGAGCTTCAGAATAATATACCGCAGAGATTTTCAAGAACTGTGATAATACCAATACCAAATAATAATATTACAGAAGGAGTATATACTGTTGATGTTAAATTATCAGGTTATTTGGAAACACAGAGAGAAAATAAAATAATATCAAGTTATAGTTCAATAGCTTTAAAGGTAGAAAAAGAGAGACAATTAGATGTTAACATAAGAGACAGATTATTATTCGATAATGGCGATACTATATTAGAGATATGTACTAATCGCCCTATTGAAACAGTTAGAATTAAAGGACAGTTTTTAGTCAAAGACTATTATATTGATTATATAGAAGGTTGTAAAAACGTATCTATAAGCTATATGATTAGTAATAAAACTGGTAGCATAGATTTTCCTATTGAAATACAGTATAATACGAAGTTTAGCACGTTTAAATATAATACAATATTGAAGGTAAATGTTGAACAAACTCCTACGAATATTAAGTTAGAACAGGTAACAAATCTTCAAGATGGATTGGGTAAATTGGTATTAATGGTCAATTACGAAGGTATAGAAGAGATAAGAGATGTGAAGATTTACTCTAAAGGTCCGATATTGATGATTAAACCTAATTATCTAACAATTCCAAGCTTATCTAATAATAAGCTTAGATTGGAAGTAGATACTTTCTATAAAGGTAATCCTGGAGTGGTATTAAATGAATTTTTAATTACATATAATTACAAAGGTACTATGAGATCTATTACAGTGATGTTACCAATTAAAGTATTCTCTCAAACTAATATAGATGTCTATATCGAATATAATAATCTTACTGCTGGAACACCAGGAGTATTAAATGTAGTTGTAGGTAATGCAGAAAATTACAATTTACTTGGAGTAAAAGTTTCATTGTTTAGTAATACGGCCCAGATATCTAATTCTAGAAAATTCATAGGAGAGATATTGCCAAATGATTATACGACTGAGAGATTTACTATAATTCCGACAGCTGGGAAAAACGATATTAAAATTATAGTTAATTATAGAGATAACGTTGGTAATGAATATCAAAGAGAATATGAATACGAAATAAACGCATCTAATCCAATTCAAACTAAGAATGATAATACGTTTATTTTTGTAATTGCGGCCATTGCAATACTATTAGGATGGTTTTTATTTAGAAAATGGAAAAAATAGTATTAGAACTTATATCTATTGGTAAGTTTTACAAAGATGGAGAAAACATATTATGGATATTGAAAAATGTTAATTTGAAAATCTATAAAGGTACTTTTATTTCTATAGTAGCTCCTAGTGGATCTGGTAAAAGTACATTGCTAAATATTATGGCAACTTTAGATAGACCTTCTGAAGGCAAGGTAATAATAGATAACGAGGATACTTCAAAATTAGACGATGTAAGGTTATCTAAAATTAGAGCTACTAAAATAGGATTTGTGTTTCAGCAATTCAATCTTATACCTGAATTAACTGCATATGAAAATGTTATTCTTCCATTCGTATTTTCAGGTAATACTGATGAAGAATACGCTAAAAATCTAATGATACGTCTTGGATTAGGAGAAAGATTAAGATTTTACCCTTCTCAACTTAGTGGAGGTCAAAAACAGAGAGTAGCAATAGCAAGAGCTTTAGTAAATAGACCTAAAATATTATTTGCAGATGAACCTACCGGTAATCTAGATCCGGATAGTGCAAAAGAAGTTTTAAACGTATTTAGAGAATTGAATAGAGATGGTAATACAATAGTCTTAGTTACCCATGATTATAATATAGCTAAGACAGCTCAAAAGATATATACTATTAAGAATAAGACGTTGGTAGAAGTAGATGATATATAAGCTAATAATTAGGTTTATAACCTATAATAAACTTAGATCGTTTTTAGTAATACTGTCAATATTTATATCTTCATTATTCTTTTTATCTATACTAGGATTTGGGAATGCTCAAAAAGAACAATTAATATCTAATTTAAATAGACTAAGTTCAAATATTATGATAATTGTACCAGTAGTAATCGACAATCCATTTTTAATACAGAGAGCTGCTAGAACTGGTCTAATAATAGAGACTTTTAAAGAATCAGATTTAAAATCAATATATGAAATTCCAGGAGTATTAGATGTGTATAAAGGAGCTGCAACATTTCTAAAAATAAGTACGAAAAAGGCCGATTTTACTCTTCAAGTTACTGGTATAGAGAAGAAAGGTGTTGACATATTATACGATATTTCAGAATTAGATAAAGGTAAGACGGATTTAAATTATGGAGAGATATTAATAGGTGGGGCGTTAGCAGATAGATATGAATTAAGAGCAGGTGATATTATTAAGATAAACAATAGACCATTTAAGATAGCTGGTATATTCAAGAAAGTGGGGCAAAATTTATTTAATTTAGACAATGCAATATTTATGTTAGTAGAAGATTTAATCAAAGTAGCTGGTCTAGATGAAAAAAGAGTTTATTCTATAATAATAAAATTCGATAATAGTTTTGATGAAAAAATGATAATAGAAAGTATACATGAAATATTAGATAAGAGTAGAAAGATAAACGATCCTAATAAGAGAAATTATAGTATTTTAGCTGCTTCTTCAATATCTCAACAGATTGACGTTTTAATAGACGGTCTAAAAATATTCTTTTTGTTAATAGCTTCGATTTCAATAGTAGTTAGTATAATAAACTTGATAAACAATCTATATATATTCGTATCTGAAAAATATAAACAATTTGCTACATTAAAAGTAATCGGCGCAGATAGGAATTTCATTACATTCTTAATATTTGGCATGGTGGCCCTATTCGTATTATTAGGATTATTACCTTCTTTTATAATAATAGCTATTTTAAGTAATTATTTAGAATATAAGCTATACCCTTCCGATATATTAATATCAATTATATTATTAGGAATTTCAATATTGATTTCTGTTTATTTTCCATCTAGATATGCTAATAACATAGAACCTGCAGAGGCGTTGAGAAATGAATAAACTTTTAAAATTGGCAATTCGTTATAACCTATCTGATAAGACTAGATCTATAATAACAATAATAACTGTATTCATAGCTGCGTTTTTAGTTTTCTTCATAATCATATTAGTCCAAACTGGTCTAAACTTCTTCTTTTCAGAATTATTATTATTTCAACCAGATCAATTAGTAATATTGCCTACTACAGGTGGCATAGGTTCTGGTCTATCGTTTTTTAACGATAGAGATTATAATACTATTAGATCATCTGAATGTATAACATTATTATACCCGACTATTAGTAAGAGAGCAGATTATAAATATAAAGATAAAGAAGGTAATCTAAATTTAATAGCATCCGATTTATACTTATTGGATAATGAATTATACATAAGTCTTAAAGAAGGAAGAAGAATTAGTGAAGATAGTAAAAGAGTAGTTGTAATTGGATATACTCTCTGGAAAAATCTTGATATTAAAATAGGAGATAACTTCATAATACAAAATAGAACATATAGGGTAATTGGTTTATTAGATAAATCTAATTTTCAAGATACGGATAATCAGGTATTTGTATCTTTAGAAGATGGAAAAGATATTTTTGGAGATGAATACAATGCTCTTTTAGGTAGGTATAACTTGCAATGTGATGAAGAAAAGGTAATAGATGAAATAAAGGCGGCATTGTCTAGATCTACTAGACAGGTGACAGTAATTAGTTCTAAATTCATAAGAGAAAACATAGGATCTATTCTAGACGCTATAGGTCTAGCAAGTATATTTTTATCTTTGATATCAAGTGTAATAGCTAGTTTTGGTATTACAAATACGATATTGGCTTCTATAATAAAAAGAAAAAAGCAGATTGCTGTAATGAAGACAATAGGAGCAACAGATGGACAAGTATTATTATTAATATTTTATCAAATATCTATATTGGTATTATCTGGAATAGGACTTGCATTGATAATTTCATTATTATTGGCAGCGTATTTAAATAATATATTGCCAGTATATTACAAAATCGAACAACTTCTATTTAACAGCATTATCTTATATTTAGTTTCAATAATATTCCCAATTATCTTAGTTATAAGAAACATATTGAAAATATCTCCTATAGAAGCTTTAAGAGATTAAATGTTTAAAAATAGAAACTTAATATATAAATAATGGTAAGGTCTCAGATTAATGAAGAAGAGGTAAACAGAAGGATTAGTCAAACATTGTCACAGTATTTCAAACATAAATCAAATGATTGGAAAACCTCAATTAGTAATGATGTAAAGCATAGATTGATAAAACAGATTGAAATGGCCATAAAAAATCCAGAAATACCTATAGAAGATAGAAACTGGTTATGTGAGCAAATAGAGAGAAGAAAAGCTGTTTTTACATATAGAGAAAATGACAGTATAGTACAATTTGAGATAGATTTAGATAAACTATTTCAGAATATGGCCAAGAGAAGATCTATAGATTTAAACAATATTGATGAAGAGATAAGAATGGTTTATTTAAAAAGCATGTTAGAAGTACTGGTTAGTATTAGTATATTAGTTGATATGATGATAGAAGTGGCCATAACAAGATATACAAGACAAGAAACAAAAGATGGTTTTAGTATGAGAAAGGCAAGAAATATGGTATATTTTTTATCTAGCTTGTTAGAAAATGACGATATGTATGATGAATTTAAAGAAACATTTATAGATCTAAAGAGAAGTTTAGACTTTATAGTTAACAATATTCATGATAAAACTTTCATATCAAATATTAAAGCTTATCGATCTTTTGTTAGAGAATATCAAAACGTCAATCATATGTTGGAAAGTCTAAAAACTGTAAGACTTCCAGAGATACAGGTATCTACGACAATAAAAGCTTAATTAAATACATTAGCTATTATATCTGATTTTATCCAATAACTTGATCTAGGAAGATCATTCAAATATAGATCTCGGGCTATTGCAATATCTATTGCTTTTACTCTAGTTGATATAAAAACATAATTCTGTTCTATCGTGATTATTAAATTTACCATTATAATATATAATAACATTCCAATCAATAGACTAACCATGTTTTTTAAATATCTTTAATATTTAAATATGATCTCTTTAGGTATAGCTGGTATTCCAATAGGCTGTAAGAATTGTAATACTGAACAGGGAATTGAATATACGGCCAAGTTAGGTTTAAATGCATTTGAATTAGAGTTTGTCCATGGTGTAAGATTAACTGAAGATAAAGCTAAGAGAATTAAAGCTATATCACAAGATATGAATATAATTTTATCGTCACATGCCCCGTATTATATAAACCTTCTTTCAAGAGATAAAAATGTATTAGAAAGATCAAAACAACATATAATTCAAGCTCTTCGAATAACTGATATAGCAGGTGGGTATGTGACTGCAATACACACAGGTTATTTATTACCATTATTAGGTAAAGATGAAAATTATCGAATTGTCAAAGATATATATAGAGAATTAGATGAATATAGAAAAAATATTGGAATAAGATGTAGATTAGGTCCAGAGAGTAGAGGTAAACTAGTCGGGTTTGGTAGTATGGATTTTCTAATTAGATTATATCAAGATGTAGACGTATTGCCTATATTTGATATAGCTCATCTTCAAGCTACACGAGAATACGATTTTAGAAGTAAAGACGAATATTATAGATTTTTTAAAGATGTTGAAATCATAGATAGATTGCATATACATTTTTCTGAAATAGAATACAATGATAAAGGAGAAATTAAACATCTAAATTTAACTACAAAATACATACCTGATTATCGAATTTTTTTAGATGTTGCAATAGAATTAGGAGTAAATATAAATGTTATATTAGAAACTCCTGATTTAGAAAATAGTGCAATGAGAATGAGAGAATATCTTTTAAAATAGGTATAACATATATTATATCAATGCCACAGATATTCAAAGATAAAGAAGAGACAGTAAAAAAAGCTATCATAAAGACGGATGTTAAAATAGATACTACTAGGACTTTTTCATCTATTGAAATGTTAGGTGCAATGAAAAAACTTGATAATATCTATGCAATAGATGATAGAATAGGGTTTGTATTAAGATTATTAAAAAACGGTATAAAAGATAAATCGTATCATATAGCTATTATTAGTGAATTAAAAAAGTTATTAGAAGAATTACAAACTATTGCAAATGAATCCGATTTAAATAAGGAATTGTACAATAGGTGTATAGATACGATAAAAAGGGTTATTAAAACGAATACTTGGCCAATAGGGTATGAAGAGTTGATAAAGATTCTATCAGAGTTTAGAATAAAAATGTATGTTATAGAAGAAAGATCTTTATCTGTATTGAATGAACAGTTTAAAAGATTAATTTCTGAATATCCGGAATTGTATCCAGATATACCTATTGAGTATGATTCTAAAGATGAAGACAATGTTAGATCGATATCGTTTACTGAATTTGCCAATATCATGGATTTATCTTATAAGATGCTTAAAAACATTGAAATGGAAAAATACGATGAAGCTAAGAAGGTTATGGAAAATCTTAGACAGATTTTAGATAATCTTTTCAATGACTCTGAAAGTGAAGATCCAAAAAATATTATTGGATATGCTAAGTTTTTACTAACATTGTTTTCAAAAGCATCTAATGATAAAATTAAGAAAGGTATTGATGTAATAAAAATATCTATAGTATTTCAACTTGTAATTAGAATGTTCATAATAAGATTTAAAATCGATTATCCTGGTGATAGTGAGAGAGTAAAGGCGAGACAAGATATGTATAGATCATAGATCTAAGAATATTTTATCTTTATCCTTATTCTTCTGAATCTCATCTTCAACTTTCTCGTAATTATCTATTATAAGTCTTGCCATAGTCTGATAATCTTCAATCTGTTTCTCTACTTGTTCTATATCAGCTATCAATTTAGTTTTACTAGCTATTAATTTTTCATATCTATCTGATGTCAATTCTATTTTTAATTCATAATATTGTTCTATTAACTTACTAAGAGAATCTTGAATAATACAATTTTTAGATGGTAACACTCTAAAATCGTTACCACAGCTATATGGGCCTAGCATAGGTTGAATTCTATCTAAATCCTGTATAGGATTACCTGTAACTATATGTTTTAAATCTTCAATATAAGGTTTACCAAAAAGATTTGATATATATTTTTCAACATCATCTAGTTTAATCGTATCTATTGGTTTAGTCTTAGCAGGATTAGGATAATTCGTATAAAATTTCTCTCCATCATCTATAATAATATTACCTTTACCAAAGAATTCAATATAGATTTGCATATTCTCAAATACCATTTTTACCAATCTATCCATATCTACAAGCTCGATGTTTAATAGTTTTTCTCCAACATGTTTTCTTAACTTAATTACTACTTGATCATGCTTATCATTAGGATATTGAATATAAGCTATATTCAATCTAATAGGTACTTGAATATTTAAAGAATGTCTTCTAAATTTCATTCTATAAATATCTTTGTATTTATAAACATTATCCAATATTTGACCTTCTAATATTTTAAGTTCTCTAATCAAATATATGAATTCTAATCTATAAAGAGGCCTCATCCTATTTCGTAATCTAATAAAACATTTCCGCTAATAGTGTAACTAACAGGCAATTTATAGCTAGTACTTAGATTAGTCGTATTATATATATGGCTTATACCAAAGTTATTTGTCAATAATAAAATATATTGTTCAACTATTTCATCCGGATTATTAACAGGTTGATCTATATAGCTTATGTCACAAGATATAACAGGGTAATCTTGATATATTCTATTGATATCGTTAAAACTTCTATTAACATAGATTGCCTTCAAATCTAGTTTATATACGTAATCTTTCTTATAATCAACAGTCTTATTTAAAACACATCTATCTGATATAATTGCATTCGAGTATTCGTTTAATTTACTTCTATTTTCAAATGAAAACACGTATAGTTTTCTAGTCTCTAATATTTTATCTATATAGAATTCATCTTCACCATAATATTGAGTAGTATTTATATATCTAATTATGTCTCCACCATCTCTACTGTAGATTTTACCTTGAAAGTATACCATTGGTCCTTTTAATACCAAATACCTATTGGTAAAATTCTGATAAGGTAAATACAATTCAATAGAAGTATTATAATCTTTATCTTGAAAAATGGTCTTAATATATACTCTAAATCCGTGTTTTTTAGCTATCTCTAAAAGCTCATCCATCTTTCCTTCTTCTAAATAACCTATAACTTGATCATTCGATTTATAATAATTTTTTAACAATTCTCTAACGTAATTGCTAACATTAGATCCAATCAATCTAACATTATTGCTAGACGATACAAATCGAAATTCTAATGGATTATCAATCTCTATATATTCGGGCCTTCCATTACTTCTCGATGGAGACATAGATAACCATAACAAAGCTTCCGATAATAATAGTATTCCACCTAAGATTATGACTATCCATAACAATCTGTTCATATAGTTTTTAAAATGATGTTAAAAATATTTAAAGCATGTTGTATAAGTATAAAATAGAGATAAGAGATATTTATGGTAACATCCTATATAAGACTGAAAATGATTATGAAATAGGTAATCAATTGATGTTAAGTAAGATAACTGAAGAATACGAATTAACAAAGGCCAATAAGATTAGCATGAAATTAGATCCTGAGCATGCATTTGGTCATAGAGATCCAAGATTAATTAAAGTTTATCCTATAAGAATATTCGGAGATGATGTTAAAAATATTGTACGTGGGGCAATTGTAATTGTAAATAATCTAAAAGGCAAAGTAATATCTGTTAATTCTGGTAGAGTAATGATAGATCATAATCATCCATTAGCAGGTCTAACATTAGATATAGACGTTGAGATATTTGGTAAAATAGAGAATCCAGAAGAAGCTATAATTGAAATAAACAATTATCATAATCTAGGTCTTGAAATCAAGAAAGAAAACGATCGCTTAATTATAGATGGTGATGAAGAGAAAAAACAACTTTTAAAAACACTTATTCAATATTATGGGATTAGATATGAACAGCTTTGATTTTAAAACTACAGAAGAAATAAAAATTCCAGATAGATTAATAGACCAAGTTATTGGACAAGAGAGAGCAAAAGAGCTTATAAGATTGGCCAGTAAGCAGAGAAGACACGTGTTATTAATAGGTTCACCTGGTACTGGTAAAAGTATGTTAGCTAAGGCAATGGCCGAGCTATTAGATAATACAGAAGAATTAGAAGATATTCTTGTATACCCAAATCCTGTTATTGAAAACGAACCTTATATAAAGGCCGTAAAAACATATCCTGATTACGATTATATTATAAGGAATAATCTTTCAATATATTATTCGCCTAAAGAATTAAGTCTAATAGAAAAATTGACAAGAGAAGGTAAGGCCAAACTAATACCTATTTATCTTACAGATAAAAGAGGTCTTGGTAGAAGAATAATTGAATACTATGCAAAACTTCAAAACATCAATTACGATGTAACTACTCCTAAAAGAAAAACACCAGATACGTTAACAGCTTTGATAAGTTCATTACTTATAGGTTATCTAGGATCAAATGAGCTTAAGAATCCATTAGCATTTCTTGTTACTGCTGGTCTAGCATTTATAATATTAAATTATATTGTATTTCCATTCTTTAGAAATTTTGGTACTATAACTAGAATGCCTTCATTTCAATCTAATGCACCTAAGCTTATAGTAGATAATACTGGTAAACTCTCTGCTCCATTTATAGATGCTACTGGTGCTAAAGCAGGAGCATTATTAGGAGATGTTAAACACGATCCTTTTCAAAGTGGTGGGTTAGGTACACCTGCACATCTTAGAGTAGAAGCTGGAGCAATACATAAGGCAAACAAAGGTGTTTTATTTATAGATGAAATAGCTACATTGTCTTTAGATCAACAGCAAAAAATATTGACTGCAATGCAAGAAAAACAATTTTCAATAACAGGTCAAAGTGAAAATTCTTCTGGAGCATTAGTTAAAACCCATCCTGGACCTACCGATTTTGTATTAGTAGCTGCTGGTAATTATAAAGATGTAAATCATATTCATCCTGCTTTAAGAAGTAGAATAAGAGGAGAAGGGTATGAGATATACATGGATGATGAAATGGAAGATACTCCTGATAACAGATATAAAATTGCAATATTCGTAGCACAAGAAGTAAAGAAAGATGGAAAAATACCACATTTTACTAAAGAGGCCGTTGAAGAGATAATAAAGATTGCACAAGAGATGGCCGGCAAAGGAGGGTATTTGACATTAAGATTAAGAGAACTTGGAGGAATAGTTAGAGAAGCTGGAGATCTTGCTAAAAGAGACGGAGCTACTTATGTATCTGCTGAACATGTAAAAATGGCCAAGAGTAAGATGAGAACTGTCGAAGAACAGATGATTGCTAAATACGTAGAAAACATAAAGAGATATAAAAGATTCTATAATAATGGTAAAGTAGTTGGTATGGTAAACGGATTAGCTGTTATGACAGATACATTAGGTTATCCTGTTAAAGGTATAGTATTACCTATAGAAATAGCTACTATTAAGACTAATAAAAAGGGAAATGTCTATGCAAGTGGTGGTCTAGGAGAGATAGCAAAAGAATCAATTGATATAATTTTAGGTTTTCTTAAAAGTGTTATGGGGCCTAAGATAAATAGTTACGATATTCATATAGAGTTTGTACAAAGTTACAATACCGAAGGAGACTCAGCTTCAATATCGATATCAACAGGAATTGTTTCTTCTATTACTAAAATACCTATAAGACAAGATATTGCTATGACAGGTTCATTAGATTTAAAAGGAAGGGTATTGGCAGTCGGAGGCATTAATCAAAAGATAGCTGCAGCAATGGATGCAAACATATCTTACGTAATAGTACCTAAAGTATTAGAACAGGATATACAATATAAAAACGATCGAATAATATTGGTTGAAACTTTTGATGAAGTATTAGAATACGCTTTAGATGAACACCCTAAGAAAAGAGAAGTTGTTGAAATGTTTAGAAAATACATAGAAACTAATCTTAAACAAGCTTCTTCCATATCTTTACCTAAAACAGAGACAATATGAATAACAAGACTATAAGAGAAGAAGTAAAGCAAGTATACACAGAATGCTTCATATGCAACAATGGACACGAAACTAGATTGAATAAAACATGGTATAAGATGCTTACATTACACCACATCTTACCTAGATCTAGAGGTGGTTCTGATAGTCATTCTAATCTAATATGTTTATGTAGAGGTTGTCACGATGCATATCATGAGTATTTATCGAAACTTCATATACATCTTAAAACATGGCCAGAGTTTTATCAATCTTTGATTAATTTTAAATTACTTACAGATAAGATGAATGAAATTGACCGATTATTGAATAAATACGATGCTAATAAAGACGAATCTATTCTTAGAGAAGTTTACAATCTTATGGCCAACAACGTCTATCGTATTATAGATACCATTCCTGATGATATAGATCCTTCTGATATATACGATATATATCTAAAACTAATTAGAATAAGCAGAGTTATTGCAAGACACCCATTCTATAGATTTGGTTATATGTTAGATTATTCAAAATCTAATCAAGGATTATCTTCATTCGTCAAGAGTAATCATGAAAAAGTATTTAAATAATTAAGTTCATTAAACTATTATGATAGACAGAGCTAAATTAGAGGAAAAGGTTGTAGAGTATCAAAAGAGAGAAGCTGAATTAAGAGGTATGATAGATTTTGCTGAGCAACTTAAATATCAATCTATGGAATTAGATAGAAGTCTAGAAGTCCTAAAAGATTATCAAGGAGATAAAGTATATAAAATATATGGCTCTATAATGGTAGAGCGAGAGAAAGAAGATGTGGTCAAAGAATTACAGAATCTAAAAAACCTATTAGACAATAAATTAAAAGAGCTAGAAGGACAGATAAAAGTTAAAGGTGAGAGCTTAGAAAGATTAAGATCTGTTCTTGAGCAAGAGCTAAAAGGAGCATAAAAATATTTGGTGGTATTTATCAATAATTTCGATTTTTTTAAAGTCTCTCCTTCTCAGAAACAAATAGATACTTTTAAAAGAGTTTTACAAGATAAATCCAAAATAGAAATTCATACTCATCGAGTTCCAGATATAGATGCAATAACATCAATGATGATATTAAGTTTAATATTGAGATTAAGAAAAAGAGAAGTAAGAATGGTCATTGACGATAGCTTAAATGTTAAAACTATAGAATACAATGGGCAGAATTGGCATTTTCATAACAAAGAAGAAAAGGATTTCGAAGTAGTAATCTTAGATACAATACCTAGTAGATCGACAACATCTAGAAATCCAAGATTGATAATTGATCATCACATAGCTTATAGTAATCATAGACAGCTTAAAATTCATGGACATATAGTTTTACCATCACCAAGTACTAGTTACTTAATCTATATCCTTTTGACCAATACAGGTGAATTATCAAATCTAGATGAGAAAAATATGAATATAATAAAAGATCTTGTAAAAGCTTCTTTATTAGCAGATATCCCGCCATATCTTAGACCAGGTATTGATTATAAAGAAGCAAAACCTTTATACGATTTACTTGATCAAAAGTTAAATATGATAACTATGGTCAAACCGGCGATAATAAGTAGGCACATATATAAAGATTGGTCTATTTTAATTGTTGAACCAAACCATCAAACAGGATATTTAGCTAATAATTTTAATCCTAATACTATTGTCTTATCAAGAACGGGAAAACATTATAAGTTTTCGATAAGAACAATTTACAATAATTATCATGTGGCCGAGATTATAAATGAATACTTTAAGAGAAAAGGTATTAATGCGGAATTTGGAGCACATTATGGAGGTATAGGGGGAAGAATAGAGATTACTGAAAATATAATTGATGTGTTTATCGATATTATAAATTTTATAGCTAAGCAGGGTTAAGACGTCTAGGTCTAAATGCACCTACTTTTATCCAAACTCTTCCTGGTCCTTTGAATTGTAACATCCACCCTTCTCCTGATAGAAGTTTAGTCTTAAGATCAGCATTCGTATCTATCATAGTTACGTTTTCTCTCCAATCTATATCAGTGGCCAAGAAATTATAATTGTCTACTATTAAAATTTCTCCTTCACCTAAATTATACAATACAGCGCCCCCATCAGCTTCTAAAAATAATTTACCATTACCACTTATCTTTCCTATTAACAATCCGACATTACTACTTATAGTCTTTTTTATCACATCAGTTATGTAACTACCGGATATTTGATAATTAATATCTAAATCTCCAATATGTGCCAAATAAGAACTATCTGCAAGATAATACCCTTGACCGTTTTTTACATCTATCTCAACTATAGCTCCACTGTGATTACCAGCTATTATCAATTCTACATTATCTAATGCACTTATTCTATTTTTTACAAAAGATTCGTCACCAGCTACAAATGCTGTAATAGAATCAACTATAGATTTGGCCATTTTCTCAACTTTGATAATTACTTTACCTTTACTAGCTACTAAAGATCCAGGTTGTACGAAAATGTCTTCTCCTTTTTGCATTTTAACTACTAATATCTCTGTATGACCAAGATTCTTTATCTCATGTTCCATAATCTATTTATAACTATACTGTTTTTTAAACATATGCTATTTAACTATCGAGATAATCTAATTAGACCTGTATATAATTGGTACCCTTATAAAGAAGGTTTCTCTTGGAGACTTGTAGATAGATGTTTAAGTCTAGCTAAGACTAAGATAGATGTAAATTATATCGGCGATCCTTTTATGGGAAGTGGTACTACTTTGCTTAGATCTAAAGAATTAGGTATAAAATCTTATGGTACTGATGTGTCTCCATTTGCATACTTACTTAGTTATGTTAAGACAAATGATTGGAATTTAGAATACGATATTCCTTCTCTTGATAAGATTGATGGTGAAGTTGACATATATTTCGAACTATTTCCCCTTTCTAGAGCTTTCTCTAAGACAAATTACGATATTCTTAAACGTCTTAGATATTGGGTAGAGAATAAAACTGAATTACATTTATTAGCTTTGATTAGAGCTGCAATGGAAAGTTCATACATATATAAAGACGGGGGCGTGATTAAAATAAGACCTAGGCCAACTCCGAATTTATTTAATAGATTTAAAAAGCATTTTTCTAGAATGATAGATGAAAAAATAGAAGGTGTAAAACCAGAATTAGAGATGAAATCTGCATTTGAATTTGATAAACCAGTAGATATAATAATTACGTCTCCTCCATATTTAAATAACATAGATTATACGAAAATATATGGTGTAGAATTAGCTTTAACTACTTTAAATCAAGATTATCGTATAATTCGTGGAAGGATGATGACATCTTTTATAAAATCTAAAACCGATGGAACAGGAATATTGCCTATTAAGCAGAAATATTTAGAAGAATCTCTGGAATTATTCTATAGATTCTACGATATACTCAAAGGGGGAATTTTATTTTACAACGTATCCAATTCTATTATCAATGGAGTTTACTATGAAATAGATTTAGAGTTGATGAAATTGATGGAAAAAGTCGGGTTTAAAGATGTTAAAATAGTTGAATATGTGAATAGGAATACTAAAATAGATGGAAAAATCTATAGAATAAGAGAATCTCTAATAATGGCTAGTTCTTAAGCTTATCTTTCTGTTTGATTTTAACAAATGGAAAAATTACATGATCAAATATTCTTATGAATAAATTCCTATCTGATATTAGTTTTAATAGCTTCTTTCTATTGTGATCTTCTATAGTATACTTTGCTTCACCATAGATTATTTCATTTGACTTTTCCAATAGACTTTTTATTATCTGAATTTGATCTGCAACAATTTCAATTAATTTATCTCTAGATCCATTAAATATTTCTTCAAATAATTTTCTAATTTCCTCTTTTGTTCTAGGATATTTTATAAATGAATATTTTTCATAATACAGATCTCTAATAGCTTTAAGGACGATGTTTTTAAATAGCATTACAATGTTTTGATCCTCTATCTTGGATACTATAAATATATTATTATATCTTAATTCTATATCTATGTTATTGACGTTCATTTTTCATACCTTCAAATAACAACAGCGTTTCTTGTAAAAACCATACTATATGCATATAATAAATAATAGTAAATGTTTTTTAATATCTTTCGCTTAATAATTTATATGAAGTTCAATCAACTTCAAAATGAAATAGAGAAAGAACAGAAACTTGAATTGAATACCAGACCATCTATGAGCTTTAGAGAAAGAGTTAAATCAGTAATAGATAAAGCTGCATCTAATTTACAACAATATTACAGAGCTTTTTTATTAGCAACTGGTATATCTTTTTTAATATCATTCAATAGCTGTGGTATATTAACTAGTAGAATATGTACATTTGAAACTGGTCGTCTTACTGTTAGTACTATGGATAAATTATACTTATACACAACTGGTCCTGA
Source organism: uncultured Microcaldota archaeon (assembly GCA_938083015.1). Lineage (GTDB taxonomy): Archaea > Micrarchaeota > Micrarchaeia > Anstonellales > J096 > JAADEL01. Next base: position 9,341 of record CALKCX010000007.1, on the reverse strand, counting down.
TACAAATGAACCTGGCAATAGTTCACATTTAATAACAGGTAAACCAATGTATCGAGAACCTACTAGTATGATCAAAGCTTCTGGTTATAGACTTGTTAGTGTAAAAGTAACTAGAGAAACTATAGATGGACAAGAATACTGGGTTATTAGTCAACCTGATTATCTTATGTATAAAGTTAAAATGGATTGTGTTGGAAGGTCAATGGGAACTAGAAGTGTCTATTTTCAGATTCCACGCTTAGTTTTCAATAATGGTGATACAAAAGTACCTGTTAATTCTGAAACAGGTAGAATAATTCAGCAATTTATAGAATATAAGAAAGCTAATCCTTCAGATAATGAATATATTGAAAAAGACGGACCAGGAGGTGTTATTTCAAATATATTAAATCTTCAAATTGTAGTTTATTACGAACAGATTTCTAAAGAAACTCATAGATTAGAATTATTGCCAATTTATGTAATTGACTTAGGTAATTGGAAACAACACGTATTAACAGGAATAAGAGCACACGATACAAAAGATTACAATAAAGCTAAAATGGAGATATCAGAATATATATCAAAAACAACTCCAGATTGGTATGTCGGAATAAACATTAGAAGAATGAGATTATTTAGAACTGGTACCTATATGATATGTTGTCCACCAGTAACAGATAGGGGATTTGAAATGGGCCTAATATCAATTGGAGATCATAAATATATAGATGATGCTTTAGGTCTTAATTCCAATTCTATGAATTCTTGGGTATATGTAGCTGGTTTAGTAAATATGACTGAGCGATGTAGTACAATTCTGTCTCCTTGTGCAACTAAGAGACAACCACCAGTAATATTGTATGGTTTAGAATTAGATATGAAAGTAAATTGATTATAATTCGCCTACTCTTCTTTTTATTTTCCTCTTTATTCTCTTTCTTCTTTTTTTAATCCATTTCCATCTCATTCTGTTTTTCTTCTTCCATTTTCTAGGTATTGCCCCCATTTCTATCTAACACCTCAATTAACATCAGTAGAATTATTTTTAAACTTTTTTATTTCTTTAAGAGTTAACAATACTTGCTCTGCATGACCAATAGGATTTACACCTCTCCATTCTTTTACTATTTTTCCATATGGATCAAATAAAAAAGTAGATCTGTTTTTTACATTTAATCTATTGTGCAATACTTCATCTTTATCACTTAACAATTTTATTCTTAAATTATGATTTAAAATAAACTTCTTATGAGATTCGCAACTATCTTTACTTACTCCAATTACTTCACAATCTTCGGATAGAAAATCCTTATAGAGATTACTAAAATCTTTAGCTTCTAATGTACAACCTGGTGTATTATCTTTTGGATAAAAATATAAGACTAACCATTTACCTTTTAATTGATCTAATTTAAAATCTTCACATTGATTATCTTTAATTATCAAATCGTATATCATGTTATTCTTTTACATTAAAAGTCAAAGGCAATAATGGTGGTCTAAATCTAATAGTTTGGCATATTACAGTTGCATGTACAGTAGCTATCCAGTTAACGAAACTCATAAATTGTGGAACGTAATCATTGGGCAATTTATTATTATCCTTCCAGAATTTAGCTAATTTATGTTCTTCTCCCTTCTCATAGACTTCTCCTGTCAATACGATTTTACCTGCATTTCCATAATCAAAGGTAACTTCATATTTTATAACTGTAACATCTTTATCTTCTACTACATCTAGAATTCTAAGATTAAAAGCTGGAAAAGGTACATTGTTTCTATCTTTTATTATTACTGCTACTTGATTGATAACATCTCCGACTATCATATTATCACCTCAGTAAACATATTCATCATCATATCAGTAATACCTCGTTTCATCATCGTGTATTTATATATCTAAACTTTTTTAAATCTATTTAATCATAGGTATACATGAATATCATAACTGCAGCTTTGATATACGCCAATGGGCCCATTCATCTAGGACATATTAAAAGTACATATCTTCCCGCAGATATATTTTATAAATACCTAAAGATGAAAGGAGAACAGGCAATTTTTATATGTGCAACAGATGATCATGGTACTCCGATAGTAATAGAGGCAGAGAAAAGAGGAATAGCTCCTATAGAATTGGTAAGATATTATCATAATAAAGATTTAGAAGAATTCAAAAGATTAGGTATAGAATTTGATATATTCCATTGGACTTCTAGTCAAGAAAATAGGTTTACTACATTAGAATTTTACCAAGCTCTTAGACAATACATATATCAAAAGAAGGTAACTCAATATTATTGTGAAGAACTTAATAAATTTATGCCCGATAGGTATATTAAGGGAAAATGTAAATACTGCAATGCACAGGATCAATACGCTGATCAATGTGAAAACTGTGGAAAGACTTTACATGTAGGTGACTTAATAGATCCATATTGTACGATTACCAATACTAGACCTAAGCTTAGAGACAGCGATCATCTGTTTTTTAAACTTAGTTATTTTGCTAATTTTTTAAGAGAATACAATATAAAAATAGCTGATATTGAAATATATAATTATCTTAAAGGATGGTTAGATGATTTACAAGATTGGGATATTGTTAGAGATCTAGATTGGGGAATTCCTGTACCAGATTTACCTGGAAAAGTATTTTACGTATGGTTTGACGCTCCAATAGGTTATATCGGTTCTTTAAGAGCTTTAAGAAGAGATTGGAGAGAAGTATGGAATAACTCTAAAATATATCATTTCATAGGCAAAGACATAATTTATCATCATTATCTATTCTGGCCTGCTATGCTTTACGGTGCAAATATGAATTTACCTTATAAAATTCCGGTTAGAGGTTATTTAACATTAGAAGGTAAGAAGTTCTCAAAAAGTAGAGGATGGTTTTTATCATTAGAAGCTACTTTAAATCATATTAACCCAGATTATATAAGATATTACATGACGACAATTTCTCCATCAGGTCTAATAGATTCGGACTTTTCTTTTAATGACTTTAAAAATAAAATTAACAACGATCTTATTGCTAATTATGGTAATCTTATAACTAGAATATTGAAGCTTTGGAATGGTAGAGATTTAGAAAAAACAGATATGGATCAAGATGAGATAAACGCATACAATAGATACATCGAGTATATGGATAACGTAAAATTGAAAGAAGGTCTTGAAGTTGCTATGGGATTAGTCGGATATTACAATAAGATATTAACTGAAAAAGAACCTTGGAAGCTAGATTATAATCATGCTAAACCAATAATATCAAAAGTATTATTCGGTACAATGTTTGTAACCAAACTATTATACCCATTTATACCATTTACAACGTCTAATATATTAAAACTATATGGTCAAGATATAGATCTTAGATATCCTAATAAAATAGTATTCGGCGGAAGTATAATACCGTTTAAAAAATTAGAAAATGAAATTGATATACTTAAACAAAGTATAGGAACATGAGAACAACAATTGCAATATTAAAAGCAGAAAACCTATTATGGTATAGCAAGGGAAAGATAAAACAAAGTATATGGAATAAAGCTCAAGATTATATCAACGATGCTAAATACTTTCTTAAGAATCGTAAATACTTCAATGCTATTGCTGCAGCAGATTATGCATATGGTCTACTTGAAGGTGCATTATTACAACAAGGATATAAACTTTCAGAATTTTATTGATTTATATATATCTAATAATACGCTTTCAAGATCTTTTCTTGCATCTATCCATAGAACATTTGTCTTAGATTTTATCTTATGATTATCAAATAACCATTCATATCTAGTTTTTACCCTTTCTAATAATTCTTTATTTTTATCATAAACAGATATATCCCATTTTTTTGCTATTCTAGATATAGCTGTATTTAAATCAATATCAAGATATATTACATAATCGGGAAAATCTATATTAAAAATCTCAATTGTGTTTATCAACATATCTATATCCATTTTAGAATAAGCTATTGTAGAAAAGAATAATCTATCAGCTATGTATTTAGTTTTATTGTTTATACCATCTAAGATATCAGCTAGAAATAGTAACACAGTTACCCTATCTTCAAGTACTATCTCTCCTGTTAAATGTCTCTTTATCATAGGTATGAATTCATATCTAGGAAATTTTATATATTCTATATTATACTTGCTGGCCAATATTCTTGATATAGTAGTTTTACCTGCCCCATCTATACCTTCAACAGCAACCTTCATAATATTTAATAAGCTATTTAAAAATAATATTAAACTATTCCATAATATATGAAAAGAATATCCGCTTATATGATGATAAAATTTTTACACGAGATTGGATATGAAAACGAATTCAAAGCTTTATTAGATTATTACAATAATAATCCAAGTTTAACTACTTTAAATCATGCTTATAGTAACATATTTGCAAATCTTATTAAATTCTATGAATTATCAAAAGAATTAGGAATAGACACTAAGCAAGCTATTCACAGTATAAAACCATATATAATAAAACACGATATTCCAAAACCTGTTATCAAGGCATATCTAATTTTTCCAGAAATAAACATAGAATCTCTGTTGATAAAAGAGATCATACAGAATCCCCAAGCTTTAGATCGATATTTAGAATATAGACGTTATGTAGATGAAAAAGAATTAGGTAGTACTTTAGAAGAAATAGCTAAAAACTATAAATCGGTATCGAAACTTATCGAAGATCTTGATAGATTAGATGTTTTAGATAAATATCTTAGGTTTAAAATTATAAACTATCTAATAGGAAAGAATTTGTTTATCGATATAGGCGCTTTATTAAATCTAACTCCTGATTATCTAATTCCAATAATGTTTAGAAAGCCCGTATTTTTATTATTAGATTTGGAAAAATACAAAGATGTAATACATCGTATAGAAATTCTATTTCAAATTGAAAATCTAAAAGATAAAGAATTTACAGATAAAATATACGAAGCTGGATTTAAAGGTCAGATGAACCCTCTTTTAAAATCCTATTTAATAGAGGGCGATAATTATCTGTTTGAGCTTAAAATACTTTTTGCTTCTCACGGTATACCTATAGATTGGTACAAACTATTGAAAAATCTAAAACAGAGAATTGATATTGATAAAATAAACGAGATGATATCAATATATAAACATAAAAAATACCCTGTTACATCTATATTTGATAGACAAGAATTCTATAAAGGTGATGTAGAAGCTATTAGAAGGTTAAAACAGAATATTTAAATTGATAGATGTAATAATATTATGAATGAGATAATTTTAAAATCAAGTCACACATATGGAATATCTAATCTATTATTTCCAGAAAATATAAGAGAGAATATATCTTTGTTATATGCTTTTCTAAGAACTGTAGATGATTTAGTCGATAAACATCCCCAAAAATTAGAATTGTTTTTTAATATAAAAGACCTTGTATTAAACAATATAGATCGGACTTTAAATAATCTGGAATATAAAATAGCTAAACAATTCGTAGATTTCATGGATAGAGTAGGTTTAGAAAAAGATTGGATAGAGGCATTCTTTAAATCTATGGAATACGATATATATAAAAAAGAGTATACATATAATGAGCTTCTTCAATACATGTATGGTTCAGCTGAGATTGTAGGTATGGCCATAGTTAGAATATTAGGATTAGACAATAGATATTTCAAAGGGGCCAGATTATTAGGAAGAGGTATGCAGATGATAAATTTTGTCAGAGATGTGTATGAAGATTTAAAGATAGGTCGTGTATATTTACCAATAGAACATAGACAAATATTCGATGTCGATATTAATATATTTAATAATAATCTTAGAGATCTATTAAGATATGAACTTAGAATAGCTTGGGGATGGATAGAGAGTTCAAAAAAATACATATTAGACATGCCCAAAATATATAAAATACCGATAAATACAGCTACAGAATTGTACATGTGGATAGGGCAAGAGATATATAAAAATCCAAAAACGATATTAAATAAGAAGATAAGACCTGGCTATGTAAGAGCTGCAATATATGCTATTAAGAATAGAATTTTCCACTAATTCTCTGTTCTCTATCAAGTACACTACCTGGTTTGTTAATTCTAGGTCTTCTAGAATCTGGATCTCTTCTCATAGTTATATTTAAAATTGATAAAAATCTGTTCATACCTTCTATCTTATCCATAGGCGAAGACCCAATACCATATCTTCCCGGATCTCCATCAAATACTATTAATCTATGAGCTAATCTATCCATAAACATAATATCATGATCTATAACCAATATAGATTTCTGTTTCTCACTCGCATATTTTCTAAGAATCTTTATCAACCTTATCCTATTTTCTATATCTAAATAAGCTGTAGGTTCATCCAATAAGTATATATCGGCATCTTTTGATAAAGTATAAGCTATATATACTTTTTGCAATTGTCCACCACTTAATTGATTTAATTTTCTATCCATAATTGATCTTCTTATATTAAACATTTCAATCAAATTATTATTTATGTTAAGATCTTTAACAAATTGATCAGACGGTATTATATATTGGGGCTTATAAGCTAATCTTAAATTATCATACATATTTACTATTTTTGATATAAAAGTAGTTTTACCAATACCATTCCTACCCAATATTCCAAGTATCTCTCCTATTCTTATATCTCCTTTATGTACTTTTAAACTAAAATCACCTATTTTTATATCCATATCTTCATATTCTATTAAAACAGAATTACTATGTTCAGTTTCAGAATAGTCATCAAACCTAATCTCTTCTCTAAATCTGTAATTCTCTGTCTTTAGAAAACCTTCTAAATACTCATTAATACCATTTCTCGTATTTCTTATCTCAGAACTAAATCCAAATACATCTTCTTCACCTACGAACAAATATAGATAATCGGCAACATAATCAAGAAAGGCAATATCATGATCTATTATAATTACGTCTTTTCCTTCCAATACTTCTCTTATTCTAATAGCATACTTTAATCTTTGATGTATATCTAAGAAATTAGTAGGTTCATCTATATAGTATAATTGAGCTTTTTGATTTAAAGCTATTTCTATAAGCAATGTTTGTAATTCTCCACCACTTAATTGATCTAATCTTCTATGAAGTAAATGGTCAAATGAAGGTAAATTCAAAGAAAGTTCAGATAATAATTGACCTAAAGTTATATTCGAATTCCTAAATATCTCAATATTCTGCGGTTTTATAGATATCTTTTTATTATTAGAGAAAAAAGATCTTTCAATATTAGTCATATGTTTATAAGCATCTTCCCAATTTTGAACATTCTTATCAAAATTAGGTACTAGCTTTTTAGACAATATATTTAATATTGTTGTCTTACCTATACCGTTTTTACCTAAGAATCCAACTACAGCTCCTTCTTTAGGTAATGGTAAACTATATATTCGAAAACTATTTACTCCAAATGAATGTACTGTTCTATTAAATTCGTAATCAAGATTTATTATTCTTATAGCATCATTAGGACATTTAGGTACGCACAATCCACAACCTATACACAAACCTTCATCTATTACTGGGTATCCATCTTGATCTAATTTTATACATTCTTTCTTACTTCTATTTACAGGACATATCTTTACACAAAGATATCCACATTCTTCTTTAGTACATAGCTCTTTATCTATAACTGCTATTCTCTTTTTAGGTATTTTAGAACTTAACGATAGTTTTGCCATTGACTCAACCTAACAATCTTCTTAAAGATCTATCTAAATATTCTATATCATTGCTATCTATTATCATAGTTATATACCCTGTTTTCCATTTACAAGATTCTGTTTTGCAATAATCTATATTATCACCGATCTTACCTAGATATCTACCATATTTGTAATCTATTAATAAATCGTCAAATACTAAACCACAATGCCCAGCTCCTCTATTACCATAGCATACAACTTTAGATATTTTATAATCTATGGTTTCTGAAGAATGATCTTTGATATTATAATATTGATCTCTAATTATAAACTTATGATCAATACCTATGTTTCTAACTATATATTTTACCTTAATTGGTCTTAGATCTGTTATTAATCTGTGCATTAAAATACTATAAGTAAGACAATCACCTTTTTTCATTTCCAATGCATTAAATATTGTTACAGCATTCATACTATTATCATATGTTATATAATTTTCTATTACATAATAGCTACAACTAAGATCTAATATAGAATTGTTTAGACAATACTGAACAATTTCATTTTTAAGCTTTTCATATATTGATGACGTGCCCTTGTAATTCGTACCTACCCAATCTAACATTTTACGTATCTCTTCTATTAGAATTTTATTATTATCAAACTCTGCTAAAGATTTATTTAATTGAATATACTGATCTAATAATTGTTCATACATTTTATTTTTTTCCTCAAGACTAATATTTAATTCTATAAGCTTATTCTCTAATTCGTTAATTCTAGATGTTAAATAATACCTAGTTTGTTCATATTGTGGCAATTTACTATTAATAATTTCTAATTCTTTAATCAATTGCTCATTTCTTGATTGCATATAATTTAATTTAGCTTCTAAATCAGATATTTTAGAATAAGATTGAGATAGCTCTTTATCTTTTTCAATTACTAAATATATGCTAATCAATAATACTATAGACAATGCCACTATCAATACTAGTTGATAATTCATATTGTTATTTAAAATGTAAATAATTTTTAATAATATGCTTAAACAAGTGATAATCGTAAGATTAGATTTAGAAATGGGAAAAGGTAAATTAGCTGCACAGGTTGCTCATGCTAGTGTAGAAGGATTTTATAGAGTATTAAATAAAAATAAAGATAAAGCTCTTGAATGGTTAAAAACAGGGGCAAAGAAAATAGTATTGAAAGTTCAAACAGAGACGGAATTATTGAAAATATATGAAGATGCTTATAAAGCAGGGTTAGAAGCTGTTATCATAAGAGATAGCGGATTAACTCAACTTATACCTGGGACTATTACAGCTATTTGTATTGGTCCTGAATCTGAAGAGATACTAGATAAGATTACTGGCCACCTAAAATTATTATAACCTTATCCAGAAGCCCTTTATCTTGATGTTATTAGATTCTACTGGTAAATTAGTTTTTATCATTCCTTGTTCATCTGTCGTGTATTCTCGATCTAGAATTACGATTTTTAATCGTCTAATTGGTCTATTAAGTATATTTTTTACAATTACTATATTGCTATCTTCGACTTTTATAATTTGTACTTTGGCTATTCTAAATATTAATATTAGAGGTATAATTAATAATAGTAAAGAAGGATTAGTCAATGTCGATATGAAAATAGTTCTGGTTGCATC
>CALKCX010000006.1 GCA_938083015.1 uncultured Microcaldota archaeon | reverse complement strand
GTTTCGTTAATGTTAAAATGAGTGTTTAAAAAACAATAAAACTTTAAATATTATGTTATTAAAATATAAAATGATGAAAGGCCTGACATTTACTTATGATATAGCAATAGCTTCGATAATGATATTAATGTTAGTCATACTAATATATTCAAACACATTCTCTACTTCTCCTAATTATGATGTGTATAATTTGCTTTTACTTGCTGAGGATGCAGCTAGAGTTTATGCCAATAGTAACAATTGTTCTATGGTTCATAACATATTAGGCAATTATAAGTATAAAGTTATATACAATGATAGACATGTATGTGGTAATCAAAGTCTTGGAGAAGAAATAGGTGTTGTCGTTACATTACCTGTAAGTAAACAGACAAAAAATATTATTGATAAAGAACCTATGTATTATTATAAAAGCTGTAGAAATACTGATCAAAATGGTGATCCAGTATATAGATGTCGTGTATATTCAAATCAAAGACTAGACGATATTCTCAATAGATATGATGATTATTTATTATATGGTTATGTTAAGGTGATTGTATCAAGATGAAAGCTTACGTATATACATTATTTGCTTTACTAATATTAGTATCGGCCATGATAATAATTTATTTAAATGCAGAGGCTTCTAAGAATGTTAATGAATTTTATAACGAGATGTTTAGATCTCAAGCTATTGTGTTTACAATAGAAAATCTAAATGAAGACTTCTTTAAAGATTCCTTCAATATATCTCTTACTTATAACTTATTGCTTCTTACTAATTATTCTGTTGATAATCCTTTTAGAAATGAAATAGAATTTTATGAAGCTGTAAAAAACCTTACAATATATGGTAGATACGATAGACTTATTAGTAATATATCTGTAATAGGTTTGATAGATAAAATTTCTCAAGACGCTAATATGAGGGGTATATTGATAAATGTAACAAATGCTAATCTTGAAATAGCTCAAACAGATTATGATAAATTAACTTATAATTATTCAATAGAATTGTTAATTTATGATATCTATAATAAAACTGGAAAGAATGTTGTAATCAATAGCAATAATAATATTTTTGATATAAACGGAATGCCAGATCCTTTATTTATGAGATACGCAAAAAGACAAAATATAAATCTTAATGGCAACTACCCAGCTATATTTGTAAGAGACAATCCATCTATATATCTTGCTAGTATATCTGGATTTGGACAAGGTTGGGTATATGGCAGAGTATTTACAGATATTAGAGAGATTCGAGATAATGATGAACCAAATATATTAATGGGCGATTTTGCCTATGTAAGACAGCATAAAGACAACCCTAATGTTCACGGATTTATAATTACTAATTTTGAATATAAGACTAGTAGAAATTGTAGATATTCAAATCCAATGTATACTTTATTAGATGGTAACGATACCGAGATAGACATATTTAATGATATTAGACATCAAGAAGAAGCTATACCGATATATGATCAAAATGGATCTATTATAGGATATAACTATCAATGCAATTTAATATCATCTATTCATCCGACTAATAAGCCTTGGATAGCAATACATAATAATCAACTCCCTCTTGATATTAATGATTACAATAATAAAACAATACTTATTCTAACTAACAATCCAACCGGAGATATTTTTTCTAAATCAGGAGGTTCTCTATACAGAATAGAAGATCTAAGAGATTTTGTTAATTGTGGATATTATTTTAAGCTTTCTAATCAGGCCCCATCGTATGTCCAGAGATTTTTACAACAAGGCCATAATATGAACAGTACATATGGAATTGATATTATTTTAATCGAAGATGATTTTATTCATAATTCTTTATCATCTATTCTATCAGAAAGATACTCTTCAAAACCAGGTAAACGTATTAGAGGACTAGCTGGATGTAAATTAGAATGTAATCAACCTACGAGAATATCAGAAGAACTAGCTAATACATTGGGCATTTGGGTATTATTATTGAATTAATATGAATGCACAAGTAGGTCTAGAATTATTAATACTTACATCCATTATTATGTTATTATCTCTATTAGTATTGGGGGCATTTATTTATATAAAATCGGATATAGATCCTATAGTGCAGTCAGCATCTGTATACGAATTTTACAATAGAATTATTGAGTATAAAAAAATGGCCATGGTTAGTTGTAATAACTTTAATGTTACATTTGAACATAATTTTGGTACAGATGTAATCATAGATGGAAATAGAATAGAGGGAAAATTCGGGGTTGTTTATATAAAAGACGTACACTTTCAAGGATATAGGATGAATGGCAGCTTATTTAAATTTAACTTAGCTTGTAATTCTGGAAATTTTACAATAGGTGTTTCTAGATGAAGGGACAGGCGGCAATAGAAAATATATTTTATTATATAATTCTTTTTATAGGAGTAGCTGGCGTAATATATATAATATTCCAATATATACAAGATCGTGCATTTGAGGCCCAAAGAGCAAATCTATACGCAGTAGAACAATATATAAAGACTAAATTTATATCTGTACAAAGATTAGGACCTGGAGGTTATCAAGTATTAGAATTACCTAACAAAATAAATGGCCATAACTATAATATTAGTTTGGTATATAATAACACGGCCGGAATATTGAATATTTATATTAATCTTGATAATAACATTACATATTCTAGTCAATTGCATTTCAGAGATGTTGTCTTAAATATAAGTCAAGTAATTTTAGAAGGAGGTAGAAGCTATTTACTTACAATCAATATTACGAATAACGGCATACGGATGTTAAATATACGGTGAGAATATGAAAGGACAGGTACTTAGTCTGGATTTGATCAATTCTGTAATAGGGTTTGTTCTAATAGTAGGGTTGATAATACTTATATTGAATAATTCAAATCTAAGATCTATATTTGAGTATGAATTATTTAAGATGAATTTTATAGAAGCAAATAGAATAATGTTCTCACAAATTGGTATATTAGATGAAAAAGGCCATATGGCGGATATGAACACAATATTACTAAGAAAAATAAGAGTAGAAAACATATTAAACGGTTCTATTAATATTGATTTATACATTAATGGTATAATAATTGGAGCTGAATCTTGTCGTAATAGTAGTATTAAGCTAAGCTCAAAAAGATATTTAATATATAATAACACAATACTTGAAGTCGAGTTAGTAGGTTGTAAATAATGGGTTTATTTTATTCATTCCCGTTATCTTACTAGGTGTCATTCTATTATAGAATTCTTGATTAATAAATTTTCCGGATATTGGATTAGGTATATTAAGTATAGGTGTATCGTGTGCTAACTTTACAACAACTCCTTCCATCATTCCATGTTCAACATAAGGTGAACTCTGTGCTGCAAGTTTCGGTATAACTGTTTTCCAATCAATATTAGGACCTAAATCAGCTATTTTTCTAACGAGAAACATTTTATTAATTAATTCGGGGTATTTTTCTAATAGCATATAGAAAACCATTTCTTTACTAGATCTACCAAGTATTAATTGTCTCTTCAAATCATATATATCAAATAAACAGTATCTAGCTGGTACTACATAAGGAATTGTCCTTCTATATTTCAAATCTTCAACGAATAGAATAAGACCATCTAATGTTATTGCTGTATGCTTTCCATCCATCTTTTCTTCTACAACCAGATGATTACTAAATAAATCATTTGCCTGAGCTTCTGTCATATACTTTTTACTTTTTATTCTATGTCCAATAGGTAATCTAAGAGGTTTAATATAAATCATTGTGATTTTAGAAAATTAATCAAGGTGTTGTCATTGCTAATCACGATAATGTTTGCTTTAAACAATTCCTTAGGATATAGGCCATCATATATTGTGGGGAACACTAATATACGTCCAGCTTGTGTTTCATAAGATTCAAATCTAGAATCAACAATACCAAATAATTTTTGTAATTCTTTAAATTCACTCTTAAATAAAACGGCCATAAATATAAGATATGTGTCAAAATGCGATCTATGTAGTTCTTCATATGTAATTCTCTCTTGGTGTATAATTTTTATATTACGTTCAGTCGAATATATACTATCTAATACATCTCTACCTAATAAATTTAATATACCTTGTAATTGATTTATAAGATTTTTATTTAAATAACCGTTCATTTTTGTCATAAGCTCCCCACAAATCTTTTCAGCTTGATTATATCTATCTGACATATTGTTTTGTTTTAAAGCTCTTCTTAAATTATCTCTCATCTCCCCTAGAGCGATTGGGTGTATAAGCATTGGATGTTTTCTAGCTATTTTAATAAGACGCAATAGATATTCATTATGATCATCTGATCCTGATTTAAGAGTATCTATCATTACGCCTAACAATATATTAGTATCGGGGATTGCTATGCTAGGTGCTCTTAAATTTTGATTCAATAAAACAACGCTATCACCTAGCTTTGTATTCATAAAATAATTAAATAAATATCTTTAAAAAGCTATTTGTTTTTTATTATAATATGTTATGGTTATTAATATTGACTATCGTATCTTTTGGTTGTAATGTCAATAACATTACCGAATTCATATCAGCTTTAAACAATGTGTCTTGTAATCAGATAAATCTTTTAGATGATATCTCTTTTGACAATCATTACATTTTGAATAATGTTAGGCACAAGATTATTTTGGGAAATGATAAAGCTTTAACAGGTCGATATGCTTTAAGATTAGATTATTCTTATAATATTACATTTTCTAACTTAAATATTTTAACGTCTTTAAATTTAACAAATTCTTATCTAATAAATTTTACTAATGTTAAAATTAACAATTCTTATTTATATTTATACTATACTGACGATTTGATTTTCAAAGATTCTAAATTGACAAACTTATCTTTAACATATAATAATGGGCAAAACATAGCTTTTGATAATACAACAATATTGTTTACTGATATACGTATGAATAGAATTGAAGAGATGAATATTAATAACAGTATTATCGTCGCTTATATTAGTATTGATTTTTCTGAATTTATAAATATAGAAAATTCTATGTTTACAAATGGGACTGTTGAATTGTACAAATTAGTACAATTTGAATTAATCAATTCTACCTTTCTAAATAATAATTTAAAAATAGACAATGGTCGTAACTATGCAATTATGGATTGTTTATTTAGCAATAATTCTCAATTTAGATTAACTCAAACCGATAATTTAGAAGATGTAAGTGTTTTAAACTGTAGATTTGAAAATGGAGAAATTAGTATATATAATGGAAGATCGCCAACTATATATGTGAATTTTGAAAACGTATCTTTATATAACATCTCTTTTAAATCCTATCAAGGTGGTAATGGTCGTGAAATAGAATTGAATTGGAACAAAGGAAAAATTTATAACACAGAATTAAAAACAGAAGATACCGATTTATACTTAACGAATATTTCAATATCTTCAAGTAACTTAGAGATAAAATACGGTTCAAGTCTTTATTTAAATTCCAGTATAGTTAATAACAGTTATATTTATCTATTTAGATCAGATTTAAATATGGAGCATAACATGATAAACTTCTCAAATATATCTACTGAAGAATACAGTGTAGAAACGTATAACAATACATACTTTTCTTCTAACTTTAATCTTACTAAAAATTACTTTAACATAAGCAATGATCTATTTATAAACAATTCTAATTTAACTTTAGAAGAACAATCTTCAGGAGAAATAAGTTCTTCTATATTTCAATTATCTAAAATATACGTAAATACCGATTATAGATTGTTATTTTATAATAACATATTCAATACTAGCTCAGATCCTATAATAATAACATCTTCTCCAAGTCTATCATTGAATACTCATTTAACCCAAGGAACTAGTATAATAGGTACGCAATACATTGGTGGTAACTATTGGGCAAAACCAGATGGAACAGGATATTCAGAGACGTGCAATGATTTGGATCAAAATAATATATGTGATGTTCCATATCAATATAATGGCCATTATGATTACTATCCTCTAACTAATAATACTCAATTTACTTTTTGTGATGTATCTACAGAGAATGAATTAAGAGCAGCAGTTAATAACAATAGCTGTAATACTATAAGAATGTTAAATAATATAGGATTAAGTTCGAATTTAACGTTAAACAGATCGTTATTTTTATACGGAAATAATAAAATATTGACTGGTAATCTAAATTTAATTAATCCAAACATTATAACCTTTTATGATATAACTGTTCGAGGTAACATGTCTTCTAATAACTTACAAGAAATAAAGGTAATGTATTCTAAAATAGAAAGCAATATTTTTGTCTTCAATAGTACTTTGCTTATTTATTTAAGCTATCTTAATAGCAATGTTACATCAAATATGGCTGTAATCGGTATAGGTTTAAGTAATCTAACTGGCAGGATTTTTAGTAATACTTCTTATGTAGTATCTTTTAATTCTGAATTTATAGACAGTAACATCAATCTATTTGAATCAACATTTATATCAAACATTTCTAACTTTAGAAATTCAAACCTATCGATATTTCAATCTGTGTTTAATACGTCAAACGATGTATTCAATAGAAGCTTGATATATTATGAAAATACGATTGGTCAAGTTTTAGAAAAAGCTTACTTTATAAATAGCTTATTGTTATTCAATAGCAGTTCGATTAAGATTAGTAAGAATGTACTTTATAATACTAGTATAATGGCAAATAACTCTATGGTAAAAGTGTATAATAACATAATCAATGCCTCTCAATACAATATAGAAGGTGATTCGATATTGCTTAATTCTCCTCTTATTATGGGGGTATCTATATTAGATACGCAATACATTGGTGGTAACTATTGGGCAAAACCAGATGGAACAGGATATTCAGAGACGTGCAATGATGTGGATCAAAATAATATATGTGATTCACCTTATCAAGTTTCATCTTTAATAGACCAGTATCCATTGACATTGACTAATTTACCAAATGTATGTAATGTATCAAATCAAGTAGAATTGATAAACGCATTTAACAATAATAATTGTAACATAATTAGACTTATAAATGATATACAAATAATGAATAATAATTTGTATATTGAAAATTTCAGTAATAAGGTTTTAGATGGAAACGGATATCAGATAACTAGAAGGTTTGTTACATATATATTCTTTAGAAACTTCTCATATTTTAGTATTATAAATGCTGAATTTGATACATATAGTATAACAGCTTTTATAGCTAATGGTACGAATTTCGGAGTATTAGATTCAACAATAGAAATGACGATATCTAATGTTACCAATTCCTATATGGATGGTATGTATTATAAAGGCAGTGTATTTGGATGGCCAACAATAAATATTGAAAATTGTAGTAATATGTTAATTACAAATAATAAAATTTATCAACTAAAAATAAGAAGACAGAACAATAACATAACAATATTAGATAATAAAATAGCTTCTATAACATTGGAGAATACTAATAATACGCCAAACGTGATGATCAATAGAATAAACACAATAATATTTTTGCAGGTAAATAGTGTTAATAACAATATAAAATATAATCTTATCGAATATGGTCTTAGCCTTGTTTATTCTGAAGTTAATTTAAGTGAAAATATGTTTGTATATGGAGGCATATATTTAGATTATTCTAATCTAAGCTTAACTAATTCTGAATTTTACAATGACTTATTTGCCTATATTGATTTCAATTCTAGTGCAGTTTTAAATAATAATAAGATAAGACTAAATCGTGGACAAATATGGGTTTATAGAGGTAGTAAATTGTGGCTTTTTAATAATATTATAAATATATCGGGTAATATAACACTTGATATTCAAAATTCAGTACTTTTATTGAATACTTCTAGACAGCCTGGGCCTAGTATAATAAATACACCTTATATAGGTGGTAACTATTGGACAACACCTAATATGGACGGTTATTCGGATACCTGTTCAGATAACGATAACGATAACATATGTGATGCGCCATATAATATAAATGGTTCTATTGATTATTATCCTTTGACTTTTGGAGGAATTGTAGACAATCAGGCACCTAATGTAAATATAATAGCACCTATTAATAATTCTGTGCATTCTGTTGGTAATGTAAACTTTAGATTCAATGTTACAGATAATCTTGCTAATGTATTAACATGTAGTTATAATATAAGCGGTAATTCTAGTTATTATAATACAGTATCTGTTCAAAATGGTACTATTTATAGTGTAGCTCATCAATTGTCAACAGGAAATTACAATTTTACTGTTGAATGTACAGACGGAGTTAATAACAAATCTTCTAGAATAGTTTTCTATGTTGTACAAGGAGGCTCTGGACAAAGTGGCGGTTCATCTAGTAATAATGGTGGATCTAGTAATAATGCATCTAGTAATATTACGCAGAATGTAAGCAATAATGTTACACAAAATCAAAGTATTAATCAAAATGTTACACAGAATACGACTAATCAAAATATAAGTCAAAATATTACCAATATCACTCAGAATATTCCACAAACCGGATTTAATCAATCAAATATTACATTACCTAGTACCAATATCACATTACCTAACAATAACATTACATTACCTAATAATACGGAGAAGGAAAAACCTAAGATTATTGAACAAGAAACTAAACAAACAGATTATGAACAAAAGATTGAAGATACAGAAAAAGAGGTTAAGCAGATAGAACAGTATAACAAAGATAGAAATATAGGATCTTATTGGTGGTTAATACTATTAATAGCAATTTTAGTCATAGCAGTAATATTAATATTAAGAAAAATGAAAAAATAGAATAGATGAAAGATCTTAATAATATCGTAGATATAATAGAAGGTATTAAAATCAATGATCACGCTATTATAATAGTAATGTTTGACAGATTAGATTATATAGATAAACACTTATCAAAGCTATCACCGATATACGATATTATATTGGTCTTAGGTTATAAAGTTGATTTGGAGAAAGTAAAGAAAATACTTAAAAATTACCCCCATAATGTAATATTGATAAAAAGAAAATACGACGATGGTCCAGCAGGGGGGTTTTACATAGGTTATAAATACGCTATAGATAATAATTATGAGTTTATAACTTTTGCTGAAGACGATTGCTATCCTCAAGATATGGATTTGCCATTTAAGATAAGAGAAAAAGGATATCTTAAAATTCCACTTACTCAACCTGGATATTTAGATTATCAAATGTGGAGATACGCTACTTTATCAAAAGATGTTAAGGTAAATATGTGTCCGGCCTTATACTTTTTTTATGAAGATGCTTATGCATTACAAACTGTAAATCCAAATCAAATAATAAAAATCGATAATTTTAAAGTAATTCATGAACATTACAAAAAATATCATAGAAAAAGTCCATTCTCTATTAATAATTACCTATCAAATCGTAATCTAATAATAAAGATGTCGAAATCTTCAAATATTTTTAAACATTTTTTATACATATCGTCAATGTATTTTGACATTTTATTTATGATATTTCACGATAGAAAGTCAATACTTCCTTCTATCTTAGGTATAATCGATGGAATTACTAGAAATACTGGTAGATTTTACAAAGATTCTAATCTAAAAACATTTCAATCTATTAATCAACACAAACCTATAGATAAACCAACAGATGTATTCGATATAAGAGAGATGGATAAAGGGGGAATTTTATCAAGATTATCTGCGATTATTAAACTATTATTTAATAAAAAGAATGTATTAATATCTAGTAATGGTTTTGGATTACAAACAAGCATATATAGATTGTTAACTCCAAAGATAATCTGTATAATACCAGAGGATAACGCTTATTACGAAATATCGTATTCTAATATCAATAGATTATTTGTTTTATTCTCTATACCTATAATATTATTCTTATCATTAATTACCTTAGGTATGACAATTCTTTCCAATATATTTTATTTAACATGCGATCCTTATAAATATATGGAATAGAGATTGAACAGTCTAATACCGTTTATCAACATAGCTTTTACTCTTTCCAAATTATATATATGTAAAGGCGTCATAGATAGAAATAAATGGGCCTCGATGTATCTTATATTAGCATCTATGTGAATATGTTGAAGTTTCGGAATTCTTATATTTGTTTTAGGATATTCTAATATATAACCTTCATTCCTCAATAATTTAAATTTATCAAACATGATAAAATCATAACCGCCCAATAGAGAATGAGATATCTTTGCAATATCGTATTTAACGTCTCCATACATAAAGGTATTGCCAAACATTCCCCTTGGGTCTATTAGCACAAAAGATTGATTAGATTTTAATATATTGTTAAAACACAAATCGCCATGTATTAATTGATATTCATTGATAATAAATTTGTCAACATATTTTTTAGATAATTCGATTATCTTCGATATTCCAAACATTCTCTCTTCATTTATATATATGTATTCTCTTTGCAAAATATCTCTAATTTCTTGATCACCTATTTGTTTTAATTTATTCAACCTTTCAACTGTCTTTACATAATACATATTATAAATATCTTCAGAATTAGCTGTTTTTTTATATTTAGAAAACCTATCTATGATATTATCTAAGAATAAAAGTGCATTCTGAATTATTTGATAATTTCCATGAACAAAGTATTTATCAATACTACCTTCTGGATAGTATTCAAGCTCGATAAACTTCTCTTCTAAAGAGAAAGAATATACTTTTGGTATTAAATCTCTTAATTCATTAGGTAACTCTAAGAACCATCGTATTTGATATAGAAAATCTTCAGATTGAGCTTTTTTTATAACTTTATTATCTTTTATTTCTATATTAACACTGGTCTTGTGATTTAAAGAATCTTTCAAATTCTTCCACCTCAGTTTTAGAACCTAAAGTATAAGCACATTCGCCTATATCATACCAGATTTCTCTTCCATCAGCTATCATATATTTATAAATAGGTGCTATATAAGCTTCTCTATAATTTTTTATTATCTCATCTACGTAATTATCATAATAATGTTTAAATATTGAAAAATTCTTAAATCCGTATAGGCCGGTAGTTGCTATTTCGGATATAACTTTTTTCTCTTCAATATCGACGACTTTATCATTGTCTACTTTGATAAAACTCAAAGCTGGATTTTTAGCATAAAAACCACCAATTATTCCTTCATATTTATTTGAAAATGTTAACAACTTCGATTTAATATAGTAAGATCTAAAATAAGTATCGATGTTATATATAACTATTGGAGAATTATCTATTAGATTTTCTGCGTATAAAACTGTTTCTGCTTGTCCTCTAGTAACTTTATCTATTTTAACATGTTCTAATTTTTCATCTATAAAATAATCGTTATAACCTAACTCGGATAAGCTAGTTTTAAAGGTCTCAAGCACAATATCGTCTCTATATATTAATATTATCTTTTGAGCTATATCTAAAGGTAAAGATTTCATTGCCCAATATAACATAGGTTTGCCCAATATAGGTATAACTGGCTTAGGTAAATTAGATATATCTTTAGTTCTATTTCCTGCACCTGCTGCTGTTATTATAAAATATGGAAGATTTAGATTATAATATTTGGTATATCGAATAGCTTTATCATCAATATATATATCTGCATTTGGTTTACCTAATATTAATTCATCAAAAGGTACGTCATTGTCTTTTAACAAATTAAATATTCTAACATAATTTTTCGTATATACTTTGCCAATATCGTTGTTATTACTATTCATTCCATTAGAGGAAAAGATTATTATATAGTCTCCTAATCTTTTTCTATGTTTTAAAAACTCCACCATATTGTAATCAAATATGACCTTATCTTTATCTTTATAAGAAGGTGGCAAAGATATTATTACACCATCTAAATCTACTACAATTTTCATATGTTTATATAAAATATTGTTTTTTAAATTATTTGTAAAATTGATAAAATTTAAAATAGTAACTGTTGATATAATTAGGGCCTGTAGCTCAGCTAGGCAGAGCGACGGTCTTATAGGACACTCTGTCTAAGCTAGCCGTAGGTCGTGGGTTCAAATCCCACCAGGCCCAAAGAGCTGATTTAATATGAGGGTATACTGGGATCTTGATGGAGTACTTAGACCTAGACCTGATAAAACTAGAAGAGCAATAGAAAGAGCTTTAAGAGATCATGGTCATGATGTAAATATAGATCCAGATAAGTTTAGATCAGAATGGAGTATGCTAAGTTCATACGCTAAAAAACATTCAAAGGACGTATACGCATTATATATAAGTAGACTAATTGGCAAAGATAATGTACAAGGTATAGTTAGAGATGCAAAAACTTATAGAGAAGCTATTAAAGATCCTAAACCTTTTGATTATACAAGGACAGCACTTAGTATTGTGTTTAATCATGGTATTGATAATATTTTGATTACTCATTCATCTCAAGCACAAACATGGGCAGAAAAATATAATCTTGCTAGTCTAATAAGAAAAGTAATCGATGATGTTGATGTAAAACATCCATATTTTGATAGACATTTCATATATATAGGAGATTCTCCAGAAGATATAACAGAATACCAATTAGCATTGAAAGATGGCAAAAAAGGTATGTTATACATAGTAGGAAATAGTTTAGAATGTAAAAAAGCTATTTATGTTGCCAATGCTTTAGAAGCTGCTATTGGAGTTATAAAAGGTTTAAAAAAAGTATTATAATATTAAGTTAGGCCCCGGTGGTGTAAGGGCGAACATACAGGCCTGTCGAGCCTGTGATCCGGGTTCGAGTCCCGGCCGGGGCGTCTATATAGATATTTGCGCTATTCTTGACGAATCTCCTACTTTTGATACTCCTATTATGTTCTTGCCTATTTTAGCTAAATCTTGACTATGTGTAACTATGATAAACTGGGTCTTTTCCGAATTTAATAATATGAAATTCTTCAATCTATCTTTATTCATCTTATCAAGTGCCGCATCTACTTCATCGAATACTGTTATAGGTAAGGGGTTTTCTTGATTCATAGCAAATATTAATAGTAATCCTAACAAGGATTTCTCTCCTCCTGATAGAGACTCTAAACGAATCTTTTTATTATCTCTAATTAATACAATATCAATGTTATCATCTACTAATTCAATAATACCTTCCCCTAGACCAGATATTGTTTTAGTTAACTCTCTAAATCTATTGTCTACTCTTTTTATAAAATCTTTAAAAAATAATGCTTTTTTAGCTTCTACCTCGTTTAGCATGTTTACAAGTTGTATTCTCTCTTCTCTTAATTTCTCTATTTTCTGATCTATTTCCCCGATATCTTTGCTTAAGGCATCGTACATTTCTTTAGCTCTAAAGTTAATATTACCTAAGGATAATAAATTGGACTCAAGTTCGGAAATCTCTGCTTCTATTTGTTCTCTATCACCTTGAATTACACCTATATCTTGTCTATAAGCTATGTTTTTTAGCTCTATTTCCATGTTACTTAATTCTCTTTCATATCTGTAATAACTCTTCTCTACATTTGCTAATTGTTCAGAGATCTTTTGTTGTTCATATCCTAGATTTTTCAACATCTCTTCTTTATGTTTACTCTCCTCTATCTTTTCTTTGATCTTTTGATCCATTTCAAAATATTGTCTTCTCTTCTGGGCGATTGCTAATTCCTCTATTCTAATTTGATCACTCATAGATCTTATATTTATATTTAACTCTCTTATCTCTTGGTCTAAATCTATTATATTCTTATCTATCTCTTCAAGTTCTCTTTGTTTTAATTCGATTTCTTTTTTAAATGCAGCTATTTCTTCTATATCTTTTATCTTATCTTGGTATATTGCAATATCTTTTTCTAGACTTTCTTTTATTTTATTCAACTCCTCTTTTCTCTTAGTTAGTTCTTTTATCCTATCTTCAATTTTAGACAAGTCTTCAAAAGATGGGTTGTTTGAAAACACAGATAGTTTACTATCTAATGCTGCTTTTCTCTCTCTTAGTTCTGCAATTTTATGAGCAAGCTCTTCTCTTTTTACAGATAAACTATCTTTCTTAGATTTTAATTCGTCTATTTTCTTAACAATCTCACTGTACAATCTAGCTGAACTTATACTAAGATTAGAACTACCTATTGTAATAACACCTGTAGGTTCGAACATCTCTCCATCTAATGTGACCATTCTGTATTTACCTATATGAATTTTAGCTTCATCAAAACTTTTCATCAATACAACATCACCAAATACGTAATCTAAGACTTTTTCAAATCTACTTTCAGTTTGTATATGATTTTTCAATAGTCCTAAACCTATATTGACATTTTTATAATTTGGCACATTTAATTGTGCAAGAGGTATAATCGAAATTCTACCTAATCTAATATTGCTATTTTTCAATATCTCGTTTATCTTTTTAGCTACATCTACATCATCAACCACGATATTTAATAAACGTGTACCAAAGGCATCTACTGCGTTTTTTAATTTAGGATCAAAACTTATTAGATTGATTACCATATCGTGTATACCAACAACCCTGTCTTTTAATTCTTTAATAAAATTCTCTAATATCAATATATTGGATTGTATTTGATTTAATTCTTTCTCTTTCTCCAGTTTTCTAATCTCTTCTTCAATAGTTTTTATCTGATCGCTTAATTCTCTATCTTGTCTATAAACGTTTAATATTTCATTGTTTAATCTAGCTAATTCTAACTTAAGTTGCTCTATATTCACATTCTTTAACATATCTGCAAATTCTCTATATTTTACATTTAGATTCATCAATTCTGCTTCTACCTCTATTAATTCTTGATTAATAGATTTCAACCTATCTAGATTTTGCTGTATATTCCCCATGTCTATATCTTTGACTTTATTTTTTAACCATCCAATTCTCTCAATAATTTCTTGTCTTTTAGTTAGAAGATTTTGATACATCTTGTTTCTCTCAAATAATAGTCTTTGCTTATCCATTAGTTCTGCTCTTCTCTTCTGTAAATTCTCTTGTTGCTCAGTCAAATCGATTAGAATTTTAGACATTTCTTTACTTCTAAATTCATTCAATATAGCTTCTCTCTCACGATTTATAGTCTCTATTTGAGATCTAAGTTGTTCTAGTTTTTGTTCTAATTCTGTTTTTGTATTTAACAATTCTTGCAATTTAATCTTAATAGTCTCGATGTTTTTAGATATACGCGTATAATCAATATAAGCTAAAGTATTACGTAAAATCTCTAATCTATTTTTAATATTTATATAATTAGAAGCTCTTTCACTTTCGACTTTTAATTCATCTAAAAACTTCATCTTCTCTCCTATTAATAAAGATAATTGAGAGATTCTCTCATCGATTGTTTTCATCTCTTCAAGGATTTCTGATTTTCTTATCTCAAATTGCTGTATTCCGGCCCCATCATAAAGTAATTGCATTTTCTCATTTTTATTAAGTCCAATTATCTTCTCAACTTGTCCTTGCATAATGAAAAATCTGTAAGAATTTCCTAAATTTAACTTCAATAATTCTTCCATATATTCTTCATATGTAACCTTTTTAGAATTCACCTTATATACATTTTTATCATCTTTAATTTCTCTTTCTAATATAAGTTCTGTTCCATCGTATTCAAATACAGCTAGTACTTCTGCATAATCTGAATTACCATGTATTAATTCTTTAGAAGACTTAACTCTTAAGCTTGTTAAAGATCTTTCTCCTAAAACAAACTTTAGACCATCGCATATATTACTTTTACCAGATCCATTTGGGCCTAGTATTACATTAAGATTAGAATTAAATATAATCTCGGCATTTTTGAAAGATTTAAAATTCTTGAATTTAAGCAGTTTTAATCTCATGCTTTTTAAATGTTTTTAGGTTTTTAAATAAATTACTGCAGGGGTAGCCAAGTCTGGTCAAAGGCGCCAGGCTTAAGACCTGGTCCCGTTGTGGGTTCGTGGGTTCAAATCCCACCCCCTGCAATGTTAATATAAATTTTCCTTCAATAATTCTCCAATTTCCTGTTCTTTTCCAATTAAATTCTCGAAAATCGATTCAATTCTAATTTTAGCTTTTTCAATAACTTTATCAGCATCTTTTATTGTCTGTATATTCTCTAAATCTTCCTCTAATTCTCTAGTAAACTTTTCATCAAATAAATCTGGAACATAAGGATATAATACTTTTTTTACAATCTTACCTAGATGATTGACAAATATCTTACCTTTTGTCTTTCTAATATACCCTCTGTCAAATAGCGTATCTAAAATCATAGCTCGAGTTGCCTTTGTACCTAATCTAAGTTGTTCTAGTTTAGATATTATAGAAGCTTCATTATACCTATTTGGAGGTTTTGTCTTACCTGTCTTTCTCTCTAATTCTACATCGTATTCGCCGGTCTCTAGTAATATTTTCTTTTCCTCAATCTTATTATAAGGGGCCAGATTGAATAATCCGTCTAAAAAGCTTTTATCAACAATTTCTAAACTTTTAGCTATGAATACATCACCAATATCTATACTGTATACTTTCTTTTTAATCACAACTGGTCTATACATAGTAGCTATAAAACTTCTTAATACTAATTCGTATACTTGTTTCTGTTGTTTATTCAAATCTCTAGGTATTTCTCCAGTAGGATAAATGGCCGGATGTGCAGGATCTGTTTTCTTACCTTTCCTTGGCCTTATATCGTCTTGCTGTAATAACTCTGAAATATAATTATCAAAACCATACTGTTTTAACTGTTCAAGAATCTTTTTAACATTTAGATCTTTAGGGTATACATTAGACGATGTTCTAGGATAGCTTATATATCCTTTTTCATACAATTCCTGTGCTATACTCTGAGTTTTACTAGGCGAAAGTCTATAATTATAATAAGCAAGTTGTTGTAGATCTGTAAGATTAAGAGGATATATCGCTATTTCTTCTATACTATCTTCGACATTAACAAATCCCCTATTTTTAAGATTAGATATATAATTTTCCAGTTCTTCTATACTATCAAATCTTTTATCATTAGAGAAAACGTAATCTTGTATTCTAAGATTGACATAATAAAATTCTTTAGGTATAAAATTCTCTATACTCTCTTCTCGTTCTATTAGTAATGATAAAGATGGTGCCTGTACTCTACCTATACTTAACACTTTACTAATATTCTGGGTTTTTAAACTGTTCATTAAAAATCTTGATAGATTTATACCATAGAACCAATCTATTTTATGTCTGGCCTCTCCAGCTAATGCATTGTAAAAATCAAACTCTTGTAAGTTTTCCCAAGCTCTCTTAAGTTCCGCATAGGTAATAGATGAAAACTTCATCCTGTAAAGTCTTTGATCTGTCATAGCAAATCTAGCTAAGTTATAACCTATTAAACTACCTTCTATATCAAAATCAGTAGCTATAATTATTCTATCTGCATCTTTCCACATCTCTGCTAATTCAACATAAGGGCGTGTATAACTTAATTTTTTATCTACAAGATAAGACGGTTTCCATTGAACATCAAATACAGGATAGCCTTTTTTATCCGTATCTAATCTATATACGTGTCCAACTGCTGATATTACAACAACATGCCCATTTTCAAAATACCCTATATTCTTATATTTTCTGTATTTTATATTGCTAAATATCGAACTTATCTTCCTAGCAACATTGGGTTTTTCAGCAATGATAACATCTGTCACATATATAGCTTTAAAATCGTTTTTAAAAAGATATCGTATATAGAAACATGAAAATAGCTATATCTGGATATGTTGGTGTTGGTAAGACTACTCTAGCACAAGAATTAAATAAATATATGAAAGAAAAACATAATATCAATATAGAATTAATAATACCGTCTTTCAAAGATATAGCTAATTCTATGGGAATAACCTTAGAGGAATTTCAAGAAATAGCTAAAAATAACCCTAATATAGACAAGGAATTCGATAGATACATCAAGGAAGAGGTAAAAAAACATCAACATGCTATTATAGCTACTTGGTTGGCAATATGGACAATACCTGATGCTGATGTAAAAGTATTTTTAACAACAGATTTAGAGGAAAGAATTCGTAGAATAATGATTAGAGATGGAATGGATTATGAACATGCTAAAAAACATATATTATTAAGAGATAAGCAGAATTACGAGAGATATTTAAACGTATACAACATAGACATTAGTAGACCGTTTGATGTAGCTCATCTTATTATCAACACTACGTATTTTACAGTAGAAGATGAAATTGCCCTTATAGAGATGGTGCTTTATAGAAAAGGACTATTGAAATGAATGGTATCTTAATTGTCGATAAACCTACTAATATATTATCTCATGACCTTACAGCAAAAATAGGTAGACTTTACAATACTAAAGCAGGTCACTCTGGAACTTTAGATCCAAATGTCGGGGGAGTAATGCTAATAGCATTAGGAAGGTATACGAGATTATTAAGATTCTTTACTAGATTAGATAAAACTTATATATGTTTAGCTAAATTCGATCATAAAGTCAATGAATTAGATATAAAAAGATTAAAGTCAAAAATAGGTAAAAATGCCCAAATACCTCCTTTACAAAGTGCAGTAGCTAAGAGATTAAGATATAGAGAATTGTACGAATTAGAGATATTAGAGGTGTTAAATGATAGAATACTATTTAAAGCTAGAGTAGAATCTGGCTATTACATGAGAGTATTAAATGAACAAATAGGGGCAAAGATGGAAGATCTAAGAAGAATAGCTATTGGAGATATAGATGAAAGTATGAGTGTAAACCCTTATCGTATTTTTACAAATCCAAAATCTATACGTATATATTCAATAGAAGAGATGTTTCCTTATCTAAGAATGAGTAGAATTGATATAGATGAAATTACGTATAAAAAAGTTATACATGGAGTTAGATTAAATATGAATATACGTGGATATGCAGGATTATTTTATGATAATAAATTAGTAGCTATAATCAAAGATGGAGAGTATCAAGTAGTATTAACTTGATTATTTCTTAGCAGGACTATGTGGTGGTGTTTGATCACCAGCTTGTAAAACAACAGCATTGATTTGAACTATATCTAGACCATAGACATTGCCTCTAAACAACTTTCTGGCCTTCTCTCCTTTTCTCTTTGGTCTATACCCTACACCTCCTGATACAAGAAGGTATTTTCTAGTATTACCTTCAAGATCTGGTCTCATAGGAGTACCTGTAACATCAGAACCTCCTGTTAGTCTAATCTTATAACCTGGTAATATTGGAGAAATATCTATTTCATCTCCTATTTTCTTATTTAAAAACAGATATTCTTTACCATCCACTACTATTCGATAACTTTTATCTTTATGACTTAAGTTTAGTATCATAACTTTATATCAAAAGAAAGCTTTAAATAACATTACCTAATCCAGCAAATCTCCATCTGTTTCCAATTTTTCTAAATATTGCAAACTTATCGCTAATAAAAGGTATAGGTTTTTTTAATACAATATCTACTTTCTTTTTTGATATGTTTTTTATTAAAGCAGGTGTAGATATAGACAGATAGTTTACTATTAGATTCTCTCCAATAGAAAGAGGTGGATTGTTTATATCTAATCTCTTTACAAGATCTATATTAGCAGTAATACTTTTCACAGGTTCACTTAATTCTCCAGGTTTACTAATTAGATTGCCTGCTAATCCATCTTCTTTAGCTAGATTTGGATCAAGAGTTGTACCTATTGCTACAAGACCACTATCTCTATTGGCAATCTCTAATCTTGAATTTTCTCTATATATAGATTCTATTTTAGTTTGTATTGGTGTAAAATTCTGCGTTTTCTCAATATATATTCCTGGATTTATCTCTATCTCTTCACCTATTTTAAATTCTCCTGTTAAAATTGCTCCTCCTAATACAGCTCCTTTCATTTCATCTACCTTTATTCCGGGTTTATTTACATCAAAACTTCTAACAGCTAATCCTATGTCTTTTACTTTAAATTCTCTTCTACTTGGTCTAATTTTTACAAGTTCTCTTAGTAAATATTCAATATTAATTTTATACGTTGATGATACTGGAATTATAGGTGCACCTTCTGCTATAGTACCTTTTACAAACTTCAATATTTGTTCATAATTTTCCAATGCCTGTTCTTTACTTACCGTATCTACTTTAGTCTGTACAATTATTATATTTTTTATACCTAGATAATTTAACATATATAGATGTTCAATAGTTTGAGGTTGAGGGCAAGGTTCATTAGCAGCTATTATCAACATTGCACCATCTAACAATGATATACCTGATACTGCAATTGCTAACAAAGCTTCATGACCAGGAGCATCTACTATTGAAACTCCTTTTACAGGTTTGGCCCCTTCTACGTAATTGTTATAATAATTACCGTCTTTTTCATAAATATAGAATTCTGCATGACCTAATCTTATAGTAATTCCTCTTTTTATTTCTTCACTATGTCTATCTGTAATCACTCCTGTTAATGCAGTTGTCAAAGTCGATTTACCATGATCAACATGACCAAAAGTCCCTATATTGATAAATTCCATCAATTATATAGTAAAATAATATATTTAAAACTTATATAATACGAATACTTACCTATTTCTAGGAGTGTTTAATATCGATATTATATTTTTAGAATCAGGAGGTATATTTAGATTATAAGCAATATAATATAGTAAGCTCCATATACTGGCTTCATCTTCTATCATAGTTCTAACCTCTCTTTCCATGTTTCTCGCATTTTCATCTTCTAAATTAGATAGCGATTCTTTTTCATAAGTAAGAAGATAGAGTATTGTAAAAGATGAAGCAAACAATTCACTTTCACTTGTATGTGGATGGCCAAATGTAGGAAAAGATCGATTAAAATAATATCCTTCTTTTAAACGTTTTAAACATTCTCTTCTTTGATCGATATCAGGTAATCTTTCTAATATTAAACTTAATCTGTATTTTAATGGTAAAAATAAATTCATATCTTTTAGAGTACTATGTTGAGATTTATAATATTCGTAGATAACATGGGCAAACTCGTGTATTAAAACAGCTTCAAATACTGGGGCAGGCATTTGGTCACTTGACAAATATATACGTGCTTGTAAATTATTCGATTTATTCAAATAAACAGTAGATAAATACAATCTAATATCAGGTCTTTGTATAACATATATGTCTAATTTTGAATACCTTGAAAAAACATATCTAATCTCGTCTGATCTTATAAGAGTCCGTATAACACGTTTAATTCTTGATAACGTCTTTTTATTATCCAAATGTACTGTAAGATTAGGCAATAATTTAGCTTCTAACTCAGCTTTCATAGAATGATATACAACAGTATCTTCACGAACTTTTACAGTAATTCTATCAGATGGGACAAATAACAATTGTGTTCCTTTTTGTTTATTATCTAGTCTTACATATGGTAAACTAATTGGTGCTAACATATTTAATTCTTTAATTCTTCTCTCTATTAAGAAGCCCCCTATGGTTGGTTCAATACTAGAAAATCTATACATATTTTATTTTAATCAAATATGTTTAAAAATTAAAGCTTCCAGAATTTTCTAAGAATGTCGATATTTAGAATATTTTGATTTATCATTTCTATCGTTTTCTCTATATCTTGATCTAAATAATTTGCCACTAATCTATAGCTTTCTAATACTTGATCAGGAGAATTGATTATATAAGGTGAATCGGTTTCACACATAATATGAGAAGTATTATATCTTATAGCTTTTTTTCTATTAGAAGATGGTCTAGGTGGTATTGATATATACCATCCTCTATCTATTATAGATTTGTAATGTTCTAAATTGCCTGAATAAAAATGAAAGATAGCTATCTTAATATCATAACTAGACATTATTTCTAGAGTATCGTCAAAAGCTTCTCTACAATGAATTTGAACTAAACCTAATTTTTCGGCAATCTCGAGTTGATTAGAAAATACCTTCTTTTGATACATTCTAGAATCTTGATCTATTGCCCAATGATAATCCAGACCTATTTCACCTATACCTAATTTTCCTTCTATATACTTATCAAGATCATACTTATATTCTTTATAATACTGAGGGGCAATTCCAATTATATCGGAATTCTGAAAATTCTCATATTTATAGGCGATCTTCAAAGTTAATACATTACCATGATAATTATAATCATGAGTATGCACATCAATTAATAGGTTTTTATACATATATTAATTATGCATCCGATTTTAAAAATCATTTATAATAATATTCCGGTTACTAATTTAGCTATATCATTTTCTGGGGGACTGGATAGTAGTATTTTAGCTGTGTTGGCAAGAATGAAAGGTGCCCAGGTGACGCTGTATACATTATCATTACATCCAGAATCAGAAGATCTAAAATATAGTAAAATGTTTGCCCAAGATCTAGGTTTTAAACTAGTAGAAATAAATGGTGAATTAGAAGGGTTGATGAAAAAATGGTTAAACATAACAGATAGAGTTAGAGCAGAGGTAATGGTAGGTATTGAATTGATTGTAAGTAAAGTTCAAGAAAATACTATTATGTTTGGTACTGGTAGTGAAGAGATATTTGCAGGTTATGATAGACATTATAAATCGGATAATATAAAATATACTTTAATATCTGAATTTGAGATGATTCGAGATAGAGAAGTAAAATTTATTGAAATGGTTTGCCAAGCTTATAATAAGAAAGCCGTATTACCTTTTTACGATAAAGCTTTATTAGAATATGTTATAAATAATTACGATGATAGATCTATATTACAAGATACTAAAAGAAAGAAAGGTATATTAAGAAGTATAGCTATTGACATATTACCAGATTATATAATAAATAGACCTAAAAAGGCCTTGCAATACGGTAGTAAGATTAATAAACTAGTATCTAAGATTTTTTCAAATTCTCAATGACAAATATAAGAGGTTCAGGGGGGTCTGGATGGTTTAAGTATTTATTCGGATCTAATTTAGCTATTTCTTCTTTACTAGGATTAGTAGAAGGGTCTCCATCGTATGCAGCACCTACATTACAGAAAACACATCTATACCATAATATTATTTTGCCTTTGTATTCTACTTTAGCTACTACATTCATATCTCCATGTTCAGAACAAGTTAAAGTATTCTTATCTTGATTATAATATACCTTGGTCAACAGTCCATCTCTATCCATAGGTAAGCGATATAACATGTTTAAACTATTAAGATTATTTTTAAATATTTTTTTATATTTAATTATGAATCTTAGAGCTGCAATCGAGATTGTAAACAAGAATATCGGCGTATCTATACTTGGAATTAGTTATAGTATAATTCTCTTTTACATATTAATATTTGGTGTATTAGGTATAGGAATAATATTTTACGACTATTATAGGATAAACCTAGGAATATTAGAATTATTAGGACTCGCTATTATACTCTTCTTCCCAGGTTATATGTATTCGCAAATGGATTTGTTTAATAGAATCATTACGAAACAACCTAAATCATTCAATGCTATGACAGATATTATGATAATTGAATCAATGAAAGCTATTCCTATATCTATTGTTAAGTTATTAATACTATTAATTTTATCAATACCAAGTATATTGTTGATAACATTCTTTAGTTTAGAATTGCCCCTATTAATTATAATCGTATTGAACTTATTAATGGCCAATATAATTTCAGAATACTTAACTAGTTATTCGTATTATTTTATGTTCACAAAAAAATTGAATGTGTTGCAATCTTTAAAAACAGGTATTCAAATATCTGTTAAAACAATATTGATGAATTTACCTATATTTTCATTATATTATTTAATCGTTATAATACAGCTTTTGCCTGTGATAAACATTGTTTTTTTGCTCTGGTTACCTGTATTCCATGTGTATATTGTAGGGAATTTTAGGAAAAACGCCTCTGCCGGGATTTGAACCCGGACCTTAGGCTCCGCAAGCCCACGTCCTATCCTGGTTAGACTACAGAGGCAATATTTAAATATTTTTAAATATTTTTAAATTAACATGGCCTTAGAAGATGAAATAGAGATGATTAAAAATTATTGTGAAGAGAAATTAAAGACTGAGAAAAGAATATCTTTAATAGTTGAAAATCCTTTTACAAATAAAATTGCATGGACTAGTCCATTTTCATATATATACATTAATTTTTCTGAAAATAGATTACCAAGCAAAGCATTATGTTATAATTCGGTAGAAAAAACTTTGGAAGTATATGAAGATGGAGAATTTTACGATATAAAAGAATATCTTGATAGATCTATATTCTTTGATTAGCGTCTTTTAGTTATCTTCAATTCAGGAAAAACAGATATTACTTGTTTAACTGTCAATACATTATTTTTCTCTCCTATTAGAGAAGCTATCTTATCTAAAGATGTAGCATAGAAATGTAGCAAGTATTTAACATCGGTTACTCTCTCTGGTAAGTATTTCAAGAATTTTATATGACCATCGTATTCTATAATTATCTTTTTCCCCCCATGTTCTACATTGGTTTTAATCAAATAACCGTATTTTTTCGATAATAGTTTACCTTTAGAATTCTTAGATGTTATACTCTTTATCAACTCTATTGTCTCATCTGCTATGAGTTTATACATATTGTTTATATTGTCTACTTTCTCTTGATTACCGCTTTTATAAAAGACTTTCATAATTAACATGTAAACTGTTTAAAATTTAATTACCTATCTATACTATATGTTAAGTGAAAAATATAAACCTAAAAATATTGAAGAATTTGTCAAATATATGGAAAGTATAGATAGAAGAAAGATAGAATTACTAAGAGATAAATTCAAAAGACAAGAGATAAAAAAGCTTATGATATATTCGGAACATCATGGTACTGGTAAAACAGCATTAGCTTATGCCATTGGAAGAGATCTTGAATATAATATTATAGAGCTAAATATAATTAATGTAGATAAAGTTGATTTAAGTGAAATAGATATTTATGATATATATGGCAATAGAAATCTATTAATCGTAGATGATATAGATGTGATATTACAGACTTATAGAAGATTCGATTTAAATAAATTGTTTAAAGTAAAAGTCCCTGTTATATTAACATGTACTGACTATTGGGATAAGAGTATGGCAGAAATTAGAAAAAAGATAGATAAAGAGCTTGCTTTATTTGAGCTTAAGATAAGTAAGAAAAGTTATATAAACATAATCAATGCAATAGCTAAACGAGAAGGTATAAACATAGAGAATTTAGATAATAACTATCCTGATATTAGAGCAGCTTTAAACGATTTAGAATTGATTATTATAGGTGTAAAGAGAAAGATAAATCAAAATATATTTGATATATTAGGAGTTATTTTTAATTCTAGAAAATTAAGAACTTATAGATCGGTATTACAATATCTGTATGAAAATTTAATATATTCGGATTATCAGAGTCTTCTACCATTAATAGAGACTAATCTTATAACAAGCTATAGAGACAAAGGACTTCTATGGGTATATCAGCATATATCTATGGCAGATGTATATATGAGAAAGAGCAATTATGTATTATCAGAATACGTGCCCAGGATGATAGCAGCTATTTCATTAATGTCCGATTATTATATACCGTCTAAATATAATGTTAAAACCGACTATAATAGATATACAAAAATACCAGATTTGGAATTACATATGAGTAATAGAAAAATATTGGCTTATCTACCATTGTTTAACTTAATAATCAATAAATAATTTAAAAACGTTTTCTATAATTTAATTGATGGATCAAAGATTTAAAGAACTTAAGAAAATAGTAAAATACATATCAGCTATATTACACCAATCTCATTACCCTCATTTACATAGGCGATTATCTAGAGATGATATATTGAATTTAAATAGATTAAGAAAGATGTTCTTTGAAATAATATCGTCAAATAAAGACTATTTACATACTATTAGAGAAGATAGCTCTATTTTTATGTGTAGAGAAACAATAAAATTTCTAAATGAAGGGGAGTTTCCAGATACTCGATATGAAGAGATGTTTGAACTTATAGAAAACATATATAATAATATGCAGTTTGATCAACTTATGAATCTTCGAGAAGAATTAAATAATTTAGATTCTGCTAGATATATGGAATTAGTAGAATATTGGAAAATTAGAGATGAGAGAAT
This sequence comes from uncultured Microcaldota archaeon, assembly GCA_938083015.1. Lineage (GTDB taxonomy): Archaea > Micrarchaeota > Micrarchaeia > Anstonellales > J096 > JAADEL01. The sequence continues at coordinate 11,286 of CALKCX010000006.1, read as the reverse complement.
GTATTATGTAATAAATATAATTGCCAATATTGATAATATAGATAAAACAATACAATACTTGGAAAAACTAAAAGAACTGGATAAAGATTATACTAGAGTTTTTCTATCAAAACTTGATAAGAAAATTATAAGAACGATTGGTGGGGCCTATGAATAAGTTAGAATTAAAATTAAGGTTAGTGTGGTTATACAGAAGGATGATAGATGGGGATAAGACTGTTGAAGATGAAGTAAATAGAATTAAAAAAATGTTAAGACAAGGTGAAGAATTAGAGCAACCTTCAGATATATTAAAAGAATCTAAACTAATAGCAACTAAAGGTGAAATCGTTGCTGGAATTGTTAAGAGCAATGTTTTAGAAGTAGAACATCAAGGAGAGAGAAAGGTTATAGATTTAGTAGGTAGTAAAACATCCTTTACAGAATTACTTGGTGAAGATATAGTAAAGACTGAAAATAAAGAATTGGAACAACAGGAAACTGTAAAAGTAGAGATACCTAAAGATGTAGAAAAGGCCGCTTCTATAGATGAAATTGTTGAAGAAACACCTATAGAGATAGAATTGGAAGAACAAACTTCAGATAGATTAGAAGATATTTTAGAAGATGAAGAAAAAAATAAAATTATAATGAAGATTCTAAATAGTAAACCTAAAAAGGTACCTGAAAATCCTGAACGCTTACCTCAGAAGGTAAATATGCCTGAACAAGAAGTTAAAAAGATACCTGAAAAGCACATAAGTAAGTTTGAAACCTTAATCAACTTTATATCTCAAATATTTAAGGTCATAAAAAAGTAGAGTATTTAAACAGTTCTATAAAAATGTAAATATGTATGATCATAAAGAAATAGAAGACTGGTCTGAAGAATTTTGGAATAAAAATAAGATATATTATAAAGTTAAAGACAAAGGAGATAAATATTTTGAATTTATCGATGGACCACCTTTTGTAACAGGTGAAATACATCCAGGTACTGCTTGGAATAAATGTATAAAAGATGCCATACTAAGATTCTTTAGAATGAGAGGATATAGGGTAAATGATACTCCTGGTTATGATACTCATGGATTGCCTATAGAAGTAAAAGTCGAAAAGAAACTTGGTATAGAGAATAAATGGGAAATTGAAACTAAAATAGGAATAGAGAATTTTGTAAAAGAATGTAGAGATTTTGCCGAGAATTATAGAAAGATTATGACAGAACAATTGAAAAAATTTCATGTTTGGATGGACTGGGATAACCCATATATTACTTTTAAAAGAGAATACATAGAAAGATCCTGGAAGACTATAAAAAAAGCTTGGGAAAAAGGTTTATTAAAAGAAGGAGATTACGTTGTACCATATTGTTATAGATGTCAGACCACATTAGCTAATTACGAACTTGAGTATAAAAATCTTAAAGATCCTAGTATATATGTGATGTTTCCTACTGAAGATGGGCGATATTTATTAATATGGACTACCACACCATGGACATTAGTTGCTAATCTTGCTGTAATGGCCCATCCAGAAGAGCCATATATAGAATTGATCTCTCCAGATAACAAGCGAGTAATTTTAGCTAAAGCAAGATATGAAAAAATGATTAATTATTTTAAAGATTGGAAAATCTCTAATGAATTTCCAGGTCTAAAATTAGAAGGACTTAGATATAGGCATCCTTTTGACGATTTACTTAGTTTTAAATTTGATAGAAAAGTAGTAATGTCATCTGAATTCGTATCTATGGAAGATGGTACAGGATTGGTACATTCTGCACCTGGACATGGAGAGGAAGATTATAAAGTCGGTCTAAGATATAATTTGCCCACATTCTCATTCGTAGATGATGCTGGCAAATATATCGATGTTGGAGAAAGATTTAAAGGTAGAATAGCTAGAGAGATGAATAATGAAATAATAGAGATATTAAAAGATAGAAAATTGTTGTTTAAACATGAAACAATAGATCATAGTTATCCTACATGTTGGCGATGTAAATCTCCGCTTATATATCGTTCTACACATCAATGGTTTATAACTATTACAGAATTTAAAGATAAGATGATAGAAGAAGCTCAAAAGGTAAAATGGATACCTCAATTTGCTATGAAGAGATTTACTAACTTTCTTAAAGATTCTCCGGATTGGTGCATATCTAGGCAAAGATATTGGGGAATTCCTTTACCTATATGGAAATGTGAAAAATGCGGTGAAATAAAAATATTAGATACTATACCAGAGGAATTAGAAGATCCCCACAGACCTTATATAGATAAGATAACGTTTAAATGTAATAAATGTGAAGATGAGATGAGAAGAATACCAGATGTATTAGATGTATGGTTTGATTCTGGAAATGCTGTTTGGGCCAGTACAGGAAAAGATACAATTGCCGATTTCATAGTTGAAGGTCAAGATCAAATAAGAGGTTGGTTTTATTCTTTACTTGGATCCGGTATGTTATATTACGATAAATCGCCTTATAAAGCAGTAGCAATGCATGGGTTTTTTGTAGATGAAAAAGGAGAAAAGATGAGTAAAAGTATAGGCAATTATATTCCTGTAGAACAGATATTAGAAAGAGTAGGTGCAGATGCATTTAGACTGTTTGGACTATCTAATAATATATGGGAAGATTTGAGATTTAACTGGAGAGATTTAGAATTAGCTAAGAGAGATCTATTTGTTCTAATAAACATGATTAAATACCTGGAAGAGAATTATCAAGAAGAAGAGGAACAGAAGATATGGGATAAATGGATATTGGCAAAACTCAATATGCTGAAAAAAACTTATATTGAATCTTTTCATAATTTTGAATACTATATAGCTGTAAGAGCTTTAAGAGAATTTATGATAGAAGATGTAAGTAGATTCTATATGAAGCTAGTTAAAAATAATAAATCGAGTATAAAAACATTGTACAAAGTGTTATTAGATATTCTAATAATGTTAGCACCAATTACACCGGCAACATCAGAGTATCTTTATCAAAAGATGTTTAGACAATACGAAAAGTACGAATCAATATTTATGATAAATATAAAAGATGTAGAAGATTACGATCAAGATATAATAGATAAAATGAACAAAGTCCAAAAGATTATATCTAGTATCTTAGAATGGAGACAGTCTAATAAATTACCTCTAAGAATGCCTATTGCCCAGATAAAGATAAGCGATCTAAATGGGTTTGAAGAAGTAATAGCTATTATGACAAATTCAAAATTAGTAAAAATTGAAAATCCAGATAGAATTGATCTAAATGTGGAAGGAGTAAACATATCAATAGACAAAGGAGAGTTTACTGAAGAATGGTTATTAAACGAAGTATCGAGAAGAATACAGTATTTTAGAAAGATTAACATGATTGACAAGAATGAAATTGTAAATATTTACTATGATGGTTCACCTGAAATTGTAGAGCTAATAGAAAACAATATTGAAGTTTTACAAAATAAGACTAGAACTAAGTTGATAAGAAAAGAAAAATTAGATGGACAAAAGTTTGAGATTAAGCAATATAATCTGAACTTGAAAATGGTTTAAATATCTTAGCTATGTAAAAATACTCTCCAGCTATATCTGGAGTTACTCTAATACTTAATTCTAAATCTTGATAATCTTTATCTATTCCAGGTTCTACTTTAACAGGTAAATCTATTTTCATCAATTTAGCATCGTATTTGTTTAACAATTTAGAAACTACATTTTCATTTTCATAATATATCGGCGTACATGTAGAATACACCATAATTCCCCCTGGTTTTAAGGCCATATAGGTAGCTTCTAAGATTTTATATTGCACTTCTGATAAAGTTTTTACAATTGAAGCTTTTATTCGAGTCCATGCATGTCTATGTGAACCTAAAGAGCTACAAGGTGCATCTACAAGTGCTTTAGAATAGTTAAAATTAGGAATTGTTTTCGCATCTCTACTTATTATTGTCGTATTGATTACTCCTAATCTTTGAATATTAGATTTCAATGCTTTAATTCTTTCCTTTTTATCATTAGCTATTATAATTCCCCTGTTATTCATAAGCATTGCCATCTGAGTAGTTTTACTACCTGGTGCTGCAGTAGCATCATATACAATATCTTGAGAATTAGGTTCGAGAATATGTACGGGAATTGCTGATGCTAAAGATTGAGAATGCACATAACCAGCAAGATAATCTAAAGATGTACCTATTCTAATGTTATTGGGCAATTTATAGATATAGGGCAAAAATGTCTGTTCATAGGCCAATCTTGCCCTAGTCTTTATCCAATTTACCCTAACATAATTATGAGTTTCAATTATATCTATAATATTTTTATACTTATTCAGCTCTGAGTCTATATCTATATCCATAATCTGTTATTATTAATTGATGTAATGTTGATAACATACCATATAATGAAAATATACTTGGAATCTGTTGATTAGGTGTGATATCGCATATACTACCTTGAGGTAGGCCTAATTCTTCTATAAACTTGTTTAGAAAATCGTTTTTCAAACCTATATCGTCGATTAGTCCTAATCTTTTGGCCATACTACCTGTAAATATTCTACCATCAGTTACCTTATCTATATCTTCTTCCAATATATATCTTGATTCTAATAATATTTCTTTAAATTGATTATAAGTTTCGTTAACTATATCTTTAATAATTTCAAGTTCTAATTCATCTCTATATCTAAAAGGACTGCCCATGTCTTTATTAGGTCCAGATTTAACTACAGTAATGTTTACACCTATTTTTTCTAATAATTCTTTATAATCAGATAAATAGAATATCACCCCTATACTTCCTACTAGACTATTTTGATGTGCATATATCTTAGATGTACCAAGAGCAATGTAATATCCGCCACTAGCACCTATTTCTTCAATATAAGATATTTTAGGTTTGTTAAATCTCTTCAATTCCCTATATATTATATCGCTAGCTACAACTCCTCCACCAGGAGAATTTATAATTACAAACAACCCTTTTATTCTTGGATCTTTAGAAGCTTTTCGTATTGCATCTGCGTAATCTTCTGCACCTGGAATATATCTAAAGCCACTTCTAACAGATTTTAAATCTATAGGACCATCTATTGTTAATACTCCTACACAATCAGTAGATACTAAAGTAGGTTTAGATGTAAGAATAAGGGCCATTAAACTTATCAAAGCTATCAATATTAGACCGATGACAGCTAGTATAGCAACACCTCTCCAAATCATATCTTTATTCATAACTATTTTAATATGTAAAACCTTTTAATTATTTTTGTGACAATACTTTTACAATAATATCTTGATCTAATATTGCTTTTACTCCAAGTACTTGATTAATAGAATTCATTATTTCCAATATCTTCTGGGGATCGTTAATTTGAGTGATTTTAACAAATTGTCTTATCGATTCCTCTACCCCAGTATCACCTCCTAAAAGATTATACATTATTAGTCCTTCCAATTCATGCTTCTTATATATTGCATAGCTATCGTATCCATAAGCTGTTCTAAGTTCTTTTCGTGTAATTTTTCTACTATTTAAAATTCCATATTCTTTTGAGATATAATTTAGCATCTCTCTAAGTTTTGATAAAGGAATTTTTAACCCAACTGCTATATCTACAATTTTAAATGTTTGATTTTGAGATATATATCTATCTAGAGCTTTTCCATCTTGTCCAAATTTTAAAGATAAATCTAAAGGCATCTTGTATTTTACAGAGTATTTTTTAACCGGATCTTTTATATCTTTAACTACTTGGAATTCTTCTATATTTGTAAATTCATTCTCTATTTCTTCGATATCTGTAGCTATTTTAGGTTTAAATCTGGTATTTTCCTGTTCTTCAGTATATAAATTATTAGTTCTTATGTAATCTACAATTTCAACAACAGCATCAATACTTACTCCACTTTCTTCTGCTAGTTGTAAAAAGCTCTTCTTAGGTGTGTAAACTCTTAATACTTTTACTCCTGCTTCTCCATATTTATCGTAAATACTTTTTTCAGACGCGTTTTGTATTATAACATTTTCTGGTTGTTTTTGAATAATATTTTCTGGTTGTTTAATAGGTATAGGCGGGGATATCTGTTGAGGTGTTTCACTTATACTCTCTTGAACTGTCTTCGATTCTTGCTCAGTTTCTAAAGTTATTATAATCTTACGCTGTTCTAAGAATTCAATTAGATCTTGTGGATTTAAGTTATACTTTTGGGCCAACATTGCAATATCGTTGTATTCAAAAGTCTTCATATTCTCTAATTCCGTATATAATAATAATGACGATTTTCCGAATCTCTTTACCATCTCTGCCTTATCTCTACTTTTTTCAGCGAATGGTTTATCATTTATGCTGTACACATCTATTATAAAATTCAATGTTTTTAAAAACTTTATTAGATCTATAAATGCCGGGATGGCAGAGCGGTCGATTGCGCTGGACTTGAGATCCAGTGCCCGCAAGGGTTCGGGGGTTCGAATCCCTCTCCCGGCGTTAATCTTCAGTTTGAGCTATATAGAGTTTTGAAGAAAATCCTTGATATTCAAATTCTATTAATAAAGGTCTAGAAGGTTTTGCCTTAAGTGTAATCTTACCTTTAATGTTATTGAGTACTTTCATAAATTTATGCATTACCTTTACGTTAAACGATTCAAAAATTCTTATATCTTCTAATGCATTAGCAGGTATTGTGTTTTCATATCGATTATTTTCATTCTCTGCTGTTATCATCAATCCAGTATTGACAATATCAGACGATAGATGAAATCTTATATATTCGCTAATTCTCTCTACTTCATCTACAGTTTGATTAAGCAATTCCGCATCTATCTTAAACTCATTATCCGGATTATAATTTATCCTAGGAATTTCGTATTGAGAAATGTTTGTTTTAAATATGGTTTCTCTACCATCTTTTCTAGAGAATTTCAAGACTATTTGATTATCTCTAATATCTATCTTTAAAGCTTCTATATTGTTTGAAATTGTTTTTTCAAGAAGACTAATTTGATCTTCTCTAAGACCAGTTACTAATCTTTCTTCAGATGAAAACGGTTTTGTCATATCTAACAAAGCTATACTAGAATTTGATAGAGCTATTATCTTTAATACCTCGTTATCGATTACTAGACCAAGTTCGTCTGATATTGTTCTAGCTAATCTTAAAGCTTGTTTAAATCTTTCAGGTTCAACGATTTCTATCATGCTATTATAATTAGTATAATTTTAAAAAAGTTTAATATACTTATGAAGGTAGGTTTAGAAATACACCAAAGATTATTGTGGAAATTATTTTGTAGTTGTAACAGCGAATATGATGATCAAGAGTTTTCAATAATTAGAATGTTAAACATCTCTAAATCGGAAACTGGTGATATAGATTTAGCAGCTAAGATGGAATTAGAAAAAGGTAAAAAATACATATACGTAGGAAATAGACAAAGTTGTTGTTTAGTTGAACTTGATGAAGAGCCCCCACATTTACCAAATCCAAAGGCCTTAGAAGCAGCTGTATCTATAGCTAATCGACTAAACATGTATATTCCTAAGCATATAAGATTTATGAGAAAAATAGTAGTAGATGGAAGCAATACAAGTGGATTTCAAAGAACTGCTATAATTGGAATGGATGGGCATATTCAGATAAATGGTAAAAAATACAATATAGATACTCTCTGTCTTGAAGAAGAAAGTGCAGATATACTAGAAGATAATGAAAATTATAAAACTTATCATCTAAATAGGTTAGGTATCGCCTTATTAGAAATATCCACATCTCCAAATATAACTAATGGAGAAGAAGCTAAACAAGTGGCCCAATACATAGGTTTATTATTAAGATTATCTGGATATGTAGCTAGAGGAATAGGTAGTATTAGACAAGATCTAAATATTAGTGTAGATCAAGGAAATAGAGTTGAGATAAAAGGAGCACAAGAATTAGAGATGATACCAATATGGATAGAGAATGAAAGAAAAAGACAAGAAGATCTGTTAAGATTATTACCAGAAATAGAGAATATTCCAATAGAAGAGTTTAATCCTATAGATGTTACATCGATAATTAAGAATAGTCCTAAATTAACTAAATTCTTTTCTAATGATAAAGTTGCATTACTATTAAGATATCCTGGTTATAAAGGGATATTTGGTAGAAAAATAGGACTTAGAAGATACGGTAGTGAAATAGCTGATTACGCTAGAATGGCAGGAGTAAAAGGTATTATACATAGTGATGAAGCTGATCAATACAATTTAGAAGATCTGGCAAAATATATAAATTCGGATGGGTGGTTATTGGTAATAGATGGGTATGAAAAAGCAATAAAGGCCTTGAAATACGCTTATCAAAGATCGCTTATTAAAAACATTCCTGCTGAAACTCGTAGAGCTTTAAAAGATGGAAGTACTCAATTCATGAGACCACTACCAGGGGCAGCTAGAATGTATCCTGAAACAGATATTCCAATTATATCAACTCCAAATCCTATAGAAATACCAGATGTTGATCAAACAATAGAAATGTTGTCAAAAGAACTAAATAGAGAATTAGCTAATCGTATAATATGGAATAAGAGATTTTATCTTTATAATGAATTAAAATCATCTATTGATCCAAAGATATTGGCCATAACATTAGAAGATACGGTTACATCGATAAGAAGAGAATTAGGTAAAGAACCTGAGGATCATCATATAAGATTCGTTCTCGATCTTTATAAGAATAAAAAAATAACTAAAAGAGCTATAAAAGAAGTGTTAAAAGCTGTTATTCAGAATCAAGATTATTCGCATCTATATAGATTTGATCAGAATAAGTTAAGAGAATTATTAAAAAGCTATAGCAAAGAGGAATTGATGAAAAAATATCCTATTAATATAGAATATGAAGATCTTCAATTGTTGAAATAAACTAATTCTCCTAATTTATTAGATAGATAGATTGCCATTAAGAAAACATGATCTGATAATCTGTTTAAGAATATTGCTATGTTTTTATAATCGGATTCCCATGCAATTATCTCTGCTTCTCGAATAGTAGTCCTGAGAATGTGTAGAATTGCCGATCTACCTTTTGGTTTAACAAAACCATCAATACTTTTTACCATATCTTCCCATATCTTCATCTTATTCTCTAACTCATTTATAATGTTTTTATCAATATCTTTTTCATATGATAAACTATTCAAAACAATCTTTATCAATTCTTGAACATCATCTAATTCTCGATCTATTTTCTCATCATGACCTATAGAATAACCAATTATAGACAAGATAGTATCTAATTTGCCTATCAATTTTATTGTAACTGAAGTCTTACTTACCATTCTTGTCATCAAATTGGTCTTTCCCGAATCCCCTATTCCAGTAGTGATCTTCATAATTATTATATTCTGGTTTTAAATAAATGGTTTTGTAAAGCTCATCATCAAATCCACCTTCAATAACAAACTTAGTCAAGTATATTAACTGATAGATTCTAAAGATGTTTCTAATAATCAATGGAAATGCCAATATAGTGTATTTAAGAGTACTTAATATAAGATTAAAAGCATAATTAAAAGATAAAGTATTGTCTTTTCTCATATCGAAAAAATCATCTAATAGATTTGATGCTATTATCAATGATTCAACTTGTCTATCGTAAAAACCAGTTATATTTTTAACAATGAAAGAATATATTGCTCTAGACAATTCTATAGAATCTTGTACAGTTTTACGCCTATTCCATTTTAGATCGGCGTAGAACAATCTATAGACTTCGGCATAACCCATGGCTTTATATTTACGTATAAATATTCTGCTAAGATCAAATAATTCTCTTCTTATAGATTGATCTTTCTGAGAAGCTATTCTTTCAACTAGATCATCAGCTCTAGATAGATCTATTAAAAAATCTATAATTCTGGTTTTCTGTTCATCTGAAATAGGTCTTACATCATTGATAATCTCGGCCAATACTCTACCACTTAGCATATATTTGAATTGTTTTGTATTATTTGCTATCATTTTGATTATACATATATATTATTGTTGCCACATAATCAATTACATTTAATTTTTTAGAATGCATGTTATTTAACACAATAAAATTATCGTATATATACGTATGTTGATCACCGAATACCATTTTAAACAATTCCTTATCCTCTCCATTTAGTTCTTTTAACATATTTTCAACCTTAGATCTTATATCAATGTATGTTTTATCTTTAATACTGTTTTCTAAAGCGTTCTTTCTAGCTTTTTTAAATATCTCTATTCTTTTATTAAGATCTAAACTAGTTAAATCGACTTTCATAATTATAGGTTTCTGCGATTCTGGTTTATCTTGACTTGATATAGTATTGCCTAAACTTATTGTAGTTTTTTTACCTATATATTCTTGAAACAATTCTCTGGCGTTGTTTAATTTTTGATTAGGTGGAATGCCCCCATAAAGCATAAATGCTATAATCGAAGCTCGATCTTTATCTTGTAATACATATATTGAAAAAAACAAACTTTTAAGCGCTTCTTCAATATCTTTGTAAACATCTTTCATCTGTTTTAAAATATCGTCTTTATTACCTTGTTCTAATTGTTCAGCTAATTGCTTAGCTAAATCTGCAAATCTATCAAATTTTGGTTTGTATTGTTGTTGATAGATATCGAATAAACTAACAAGTCCATTATTTGTCTTAGTATTACTCGTTATCTGACTAAGACCATCTTCTATTTTTATACTTCTAGGTAAAGATTTAAGTTTCGTCTCTATATATTTCCAAGGTTCATCCATATATTTAGCTGTCTGAACTAAAACAATAGCTGCAAATTGCCAATTAACTAAAGAACTTTGAATCATTTTATCATTAATCCTGTCTAATCTTTGCTTAAAAACAGGTTTTAAATCGTCTTTCAATTGCTCATCTATTCGTGAAAAAACCCAAGAATCGCTTTCAAAAAACAAAGAGAATATCGCTAAGCTAATAATCTTGTCAAGATCTTCTTCAGTAGAAATCTGCCATCCAGAATTATTATTTAAGCTATTAAAATATATTTTGCTAAGTTTATCTGTTAGAGCTTTCCTTTCTGATGAATCTAATCGAGCAGGTAGAGATGTTGCTAATACAGCAATACTAGCAGGGTCGTCTTTTAAATCTAGAAGAATCTGGTCTAAATTTTCAATTAATTTAGATAATTCAAAATCTTTCTTAGAGAATATCAAATAGAAAAGAGAATCTATATACTTTTTTCTCTCTTCTTGATTTAAACTTTTATAATCTGCAGTTTCTATTAGTCTTTCTGCTTTATCTAATCTT